>NZ_JCACHU010000110.1:0-111344 GCF_059504005.1 Belnapia sp.
ACCAGCGTGTCCTGGCCAATCCGACGCCGCGCCACGGAAGCCTCCGCCGCTGATCGCCCGCAGCGAATCAGAGCCAAGCCCCACCGTCCAGCGCTATCCGCGCACAGGCCTCACTAGCGCATCTACGGGTTGCTGGACCGCGGCTGGGCGGCCGCCGGCGACGACCGGAAGCGCGATGCTGCGTTGCGGCGGCACAAATGTATCGCAATGAAACGCCGAGGCTGCACATCATCTCTCCCGGAAGGGCCGGACGCCTAATCATGCGCGATGGCCCAGCTGGAGGCTTCATCCCATGGCGGGCATCGCTGACATCCTTCTGGACATAGCCAATAAGGTTGAATTTCTTCGGCCGATCGTCAACCGGATAGCGATCAACCTGGCCACCGGCCGCGAGGTGCCGCGGCCGCATCCCTACAGCCTGTGGAGTCCCGGCAGCACGATCCGCTGCTGTGACGAGGCCTATGTCACCTGGGCCGGGCTGGTGGATCGTGGCTATACGGGGCGCCACCTGCCACCCGAGCCGCCCGGCAAGGCCTATCCGCCGGCGCAGGAGGTCGTCCGAGCGCTGTTCTTGCGGCCGCACGATGCGGCCGGGCAGGACATCTCACGCGCGTCGCAGCACACGACGGCGCTGTTCTGCTTCTTCGCGCAGTGGTTCACCGACAGCTTCTTGCGCACGCATCCGACCGACTCGCGGCTCAACACCTCGAACCACGAGATCGACCTCTGCGAGATCTACGGCCTGACCGAGGCGACCGCGGACGCGCTGCGGGAGAAGCGGGGCGGGCGCATGAAGGTCGAGCAGCATGCGACGGGCGAGTATCCGCCGCGCCTCCATGCCGATGGTGCGGTCAGACCCGAATTCGCCGGGCTCGGGCTGACCGCCGGCGCGGCGGCGATGCTGGCCGCGCTGCCCGCCAGGACCCCGGAGCAGATCGCCGCCAAGGCGCAGATGCAGGCGGCGGTCGACGCGGCCATGGCCTATCCGTCGCGGCTGCCCGATTTCGTGCGGTCCGCGCTGTCCTGGTACCAGCTGCCGGAGGAGGAGATCGCCGGGCGGATCGCGCATCTCTATGCGACGGGTGTCGACCGCGGCAGCAACACCATCCTCTACGCCGCCTTCAACGCGCTGTTCCTGCGCGAGCACAACCGCATCGCCGAGCTGCTCGCCAAAGCGCATCCGGATTGGGACGATGACCGCCTGTTCCAGACCGCGCGGAACGTGAACATCGTCCAGGGGCTGAAGCTCGTGGTCGAGGAATACATCCACCACCTCGCCGGCGAGCGGGTGCCGTTCAAGCTCGACCGCAACTTCGCCGAGAAGCGCCCCTGGTACCGAACCAACCGGATCGCCATCGAGTTCGTGCTGCTCTACCGCTGGCACCCGATGATCCCGAACACGCTGAAGGTCGGCGACCGCGTGCTCGACGCGCGCGAGTACCGCTGGAACAATGCGCTGCTTGAGGAAATCGGGATCGAGACGCTGATCGCCGAAGCGTCGGCGCAGCCGGCGGGCTCTATGCGGCTGCGCAACACGCCGGGCTTCATGGAGGGGGCGGAGATCGCCGGGCTCGAATTGTCGCGCGCGCACCGCGTGCAGCCCTTCAACGCCTATCGCCGCCGCTTCGGCTTCGCGCCCTATCGCAGCCATGAGGAGCTGACCGGCGACGCCGCGCTCGCCGCGGAGCTGCAGCGGTTCTACCCCAGCGTGGACGATGTCGAGTTCTTCGTCGGGCTGATCGCCGAGGCGCATCCCGAAAGCAGCTCCTTCGGCGAGACGCTGTTCGCCACAGTCGCCGTGGACGCGTTCAGCCAGGTCTTCACCAACCCGCTCCTGGCCAGCGAAGTTTACGAGAAGGCGCTCGGCGCGGAAGGGATGCGGATCGTCGAGCAGACGGGGAGCCTCGAGCAGATCGTGCGGCGGAATGCGGTGCCGGGTGCGACGGTCCGGGCGTCGTTCAAGCTGTAAAGGCAGGCCGCTTAGTGAGAACTGCAAAGCGACTGAAGTAACATTAATCACGATTAGTCGATAAACTGGCAATCGAAGATTTTCTCACTGCACCATGAGGCGCGGAATGCAAGTCATCGAGCTTGGTTCGCGCATGAGGTCTCGGTTGCCGCTGCGGGAGTGATTTCGTAGCGGTGTCCCATACTCAACCATAATTTGTTTATCGAAATAAAACGACAATCACTTGTTGTGGGAGGAAGAGGGCGATGGGATCCGCTGACACATCACAGACCAACATGCTCTTGGAAAAGCCGATACGCTGGCATGACTGGGTTAGCTCGCCCGGATTGCATGGCTTGTTGGGCGATATGCAGGCCAACATTCTCAAGGGACATGGACGCGACCATACCGGCAACATCTTCGTCTCCTTCGCCGGCATGCAGGCCGACGGCGTTGCCAAGTTGCTGCGGCATCTGGCGCCCCTGGTGACCTCGGCGCTGCACCAGCTGCGCGAGGTGGACGGCTACAAGGCCACGAAGATGCCCGGCGGGCGCGTCGTGTGCCTGTTCCTCGCCCGCGGCGCCTACGAGAAGCTTGGCACCGAGGATGGCAAACGGCCCGCCGATGCCGCCTTCCGAGCCGGCATGCGCGCGCGCGGCCAGTTGCCGCAAATCCCCTTCGCTGGGCTGCCGCCGCTTCCCGGCCTGAACGATCCACCCGCCGGCCAATGGGGCGGCGGCGCCTGGGAGGCCAGCAAGCCGGAGCCGGACGCCATGATCCTCGTCGCCGACGATGATGCCGACCGCGTCACCATGGGGCTCGAGGCGATCGAGCAGGTGCTGAACGGCAGCGGGGCGGCGGTGCTCGGCGTCGAGCGCGGCCTGGCGCAGCGGCGCAAGCAAGCGGGCGGCAACCCGAAGGGTGAGGGGATCGAGCAGTTCGGCTATGTCGACGGGCGCAGCCAGCCGCTTTTCCTACAGGAGGACGTGGATGCAGAGTCGAAGGCGGTCTGGGACCCGGCCTTCCCGCCGAAGCAGTTCCTCGTCCGCGACCCCGGCGGGCGCAACGAACACTCCTTCGGCAGCTACTTCGTGTTCCGCAAGCTCGAGCAGAACGTGAAGCGCTTCAAGCAGCAGGAGGATGACCTCGCCGAGGCACTCGGCCTGACCGAGCCTGACGACGAACGAGCTGGGGCACTGGTGGTCGGCCGGTTCGAGGACGGCACGCCGGTGGTCTCGAGCTGCAAGCCGCTCGCCGGCCATCCGCCCAACGACTTCGATTTCAGCCAGGATAAGGACGGCGTGCAGTGTCCCCTCCGCGCGCATATCCGCAAGACCAACCCGCGCGGTGAGTCCGATCCCGGCCCTGAGAAGCGGCCGCCCGGGCTGCGCGCGGAGCGCGAGCGGCTGATGGCACGCCGCGGCATCACCTATGGCCAGCGGGCGCCACGGCCCGATGGTGCGGATTTCTCAAAGGACGACCTGCCCGAGCGCGATGTTGGCCTGCTCTTCATGGCCTACATGGCCGATATCCAGGAGCAGTTCGAATTCACCCAGGCAGCCTGGGCGGGCAGCCCGGATTTCGTGACAGGCAATACGGGCATCGATCCCGTCATCGGGCAGCGCGACAACCGTCCGAGCGGTGCCGACATCCACTGGAAGGACGGGTGTTCCGGCAAGGAGGCGGACTTCGACTTCAAGACCGCGATCACGCTCAAGGGCGGGGAGTATTTCTTCGCGCCCTCGATCTCCTTCATCTACCGCGCGCGAAGCTGAGCCGGTCCGGCGCGCCGGGGCCCGCCAGGGGTTCCGGTGCGCGAGGGCAGGATGGGGGCGGCAACGGGCCGCGCCTGCGAAGGGGACAAGGGCCGCCATGACTTTCACGCCAGGCAGCTTCGCCAACTTCATCGCCGGGCGGGACCCGGTTTATCAGCGGGTATCGCCGTCCTACACGGGCAGCGGCACCGAGTTCGATATCATCATCGTCGGCTCCGGCATGGGGGGCGGCGTACTGGCGGATGCGCTGGCAGATCGCTTCGGGACTGCCAAGCGCATCTTAGTGCTGGAGGCGGGGACCTACCTGTACCCGACCCATGTCTACAACTGCTCACGGCTGCCCAATGCCGATGTGGCGCAGCGCTTCGCCTGCTCGACCTTCTGGCAGGCCGGCGACGAGGATGCGCAGAATTACATCCACGAGCGGCCGCAGCTGAATTTCGGCGGGCGCTCGATCTTTTGGTCCGGCCTGATCCCGACGATCCAAGGCTGGGAGCTCGACTTCTTCCCACAGGCCGTCCGGCAAGATCTGGCCAGCGGCCTCCTCGTCGAGGCGGGGCAGGTGATGAACGAGTCGATCAATATGGGCGACACGGCGGTGAAGATCGTTGAGCGGCTTACGGCAACGCCGCTCGATGCCGACTTCGACATCCGGCAGACGCCGCGCGCCTTGCACCAACCCTATCTGCGGCCCGACGGCGTGCCGGCCTCGGAGTTCTTCGTCGAGCCGACGGGCGTGTTCAACACGGCGGAGTTGCTGGTCAACCAGCTCGGCCTGTCCTCCGACGGGAATTCGGGCGGGGACGGGCAGGGGCTGCGCCTGCTGCTCAACCATTTCGTGGAGGATATCCAGCGGCTGGGCGACGGCAGGCAGCAGGTTGTCGTGCGCGACACGCTCAGCGGCCAAGCGAGGCTGTTCCAGGCGGGTACCGTCGTGCTCGCCGCGGGATCGATCGAAAGCCCCAAGCTGCTCGGGCGCAGCACGCTGGGGCGCGAATTGCCGGAGGATGTGCGGGGCCTGGTCGGGCGCGGGCTGACCGACCATCCGACGACCTCCGAGGTCTTCACCACGGCGACCCATATCGCGGGCCTGCCCATCCCGCGGCAGTCGACGGCGAAGATCATCTTTTACTCACGCGGGAGGCGCGACAATGACGGCCGTATCGTCTACCCATTCAACGTCGAGATGAACGTCAATCACGAGTACTGGCACCTGCGCGATGATGACCCTTCGGCGGAGGCGCCGCCAGCCGGGGCGGAGAGCCGCGTCGACATCAAGTTCAGCTTCGGCAACTGCCTCGACCCGGCGAACGAGATCCGGCCGGCGCCACCCTTCGGCTATGTCCCGGAGATCGTGTTCCGCAACCAGAGCTGGACCAGCCATCTCTGCGGGTCGCGCTTCCCGGCGCTCGCAAAGTGGCAGTTCGACGATCGGCAGGTCTTTGCTGTGCTGAATGATGTTGCCGGTAGGATCCTCTCGGCCTTCAGCAATGCGGGACAGGCCTGCGCTCCGTCCGGCCGGTATGGCGAGGATGGCGCGGGCTTCGGCTATGGCACGGTGCACCACGCGGCGGGGTCGCTCCGCATGCCGTACCGGGCGGCGATCGACGCAGCGCAGCAAAACGGCGTGGTGGATGAGGACCTGCGCGTGCGGGGAACGCGAAACCTTTATGTCTGCGACATGTCGGTCATGCCGATGGCGACAGCGGCCAACCCGGTGCGGACGCTGACGGCGCTGGCGCTGCGGCTGTCGCGGCATCTGGCTTAGCCTCAAGGTGGTTGGAGGCCGTTGATGCCCCGTGGCTCGGCCGATAGGCCGGGCGTGGCATCCCCAGTAGGCTGCTGAAATTCGCGCTGGCTGCCTGCTTTGGGCGTGATTCGCTGCTATGGCTGGGCCTCAGGGCGGCGATGCGAGGCAAGGGCGACGTCAAGGGATTGCTGTTCAGCTAGAGCAGAGTCCGATCATTCGGGCTCATACCCTGCGGCGGTGAAGTAGCGTCGGCATTCGTCTGGGGTGAAGCGTGGCAGCGCATCTCTGATGGCATCCCAGAGGTCGTCGATGGTGCGGGCGGCGGCCTTGCGGAGGATGGCTTTGAGCTTGGCAAAGGCATTCTCGATTGGGTTGAGGTCCGGCGAGTAAGGCGGCAGGCGGAGCAGCCTGGCGCCTGCGGCTTCGATGGCGGCGCGGTCGGCAGGGCGGCGGTGTGCGGGCTGGTCATCCATGATCACGACATCGCCGCGCCATAGGCTGGGGACCAGGACCTGTTCGACATAGGCGAGGAAGGCGACGCCAGTCATCGGCCCGTCGAGCACCATCGGTGCCGTCATACCCTGGAGCCGCAGCGCTCCGGTGAAGGTGGTGGTTTTCCAGTGTCCGTGCGGGATGGGTGATCGGCAGCGCTGGCCGCGCTTCGCTCGACCACGCAGCCGGGCCATCTTAGTCGAGGCGCCGGTCTCGTCGATAAAGACCAGATGCTCGGGGTCGAGATCAGGCTGAGCGCCGAACCAGGCTTGTCGCCGTGCGGCGACGTCGGGTTGCTCCTGCTCGCTGGCATGCGCCGCTTTTTTGAGCGTCATGGCGTGCCGGTCCAGGAAGCGCCAGACTGTGCTGGGCGCGAAGGCGGCGCCGTGCTGCCAGTGCAGCATGCCGGACAGCTCCACCAGGGTGATAACCACCTGAGCCTCGACCGCCGTCAGAATGGCATCTCGATAGACCTCGATCCGCCCTGACCGCAGGTCGCCAGGCCGCCCTCGACCGCCGTAATCAGCCGGGAGCGCAGATCTTCAGACAGGGTTTTCGCCATGCAAGCTGGCCTCCGCACCCAGCCAGCAGGGTGAATCAGACTTCAAGGCCCAAGGAAATCCCCAATGACTCTGATCGTTCGGATTTTGCTCTAGCGCCGCGCTCTTTCGGCGCGCTGGAGAGGTCAAGGCGCGCTTTTGACAGTCGACTCGAACCGGTCCTTCCGCCTGGTACGGAGCGTGCGGAAGGTGGCTCACCGGAGTACCGCAACCGATTCCACGTCCGCGCGCCCGCTTCCCACGCCTGCGCCAACGCCGCCGCAAATGGTACCGCTGCATCTTTTGCCCATCGGAACATGAGCAGAGGAAGCAAACGATGCACGGCATGATCATCCCAGTGGCAACCCAGACCGCGATGTGGGCGGTCAGCGCGACCCGGTACCAATTCCAGGCGATCCGCCTGCGATGGAAGGAGCGGCGCATGGCGAGCACGCTGAGCGCTCTGGACGACGCTACCCTCAAAGACCTTGGGCTCTACCGGGGTGAAACCCCCTCTGTTGCCCGCGCGCGGGCAGCCAGCTTGTAGGGGCCGTGACATTGGCCGGATTGAAATCCGCCGGGCAAGTACCGCCTGTGCCAAGGCGGGCAGCAGCTTCCCTGTCGCGCTGCCGCACGGAAACAACGGGTTGTTAGGAAGCGCCCCCGACATGCAGCACTCCCCCATCGCCTCCGAGTTGGAAGGCCCCAAGCGCCAAGAGGAAGCGCCCGCCGGCATGCTTGCTGTGCTGACCCAGCCGTTCGATCCAGTACATGAGGCCGAGGTTCGGGACCTGTTCACGCGGTGCATCCGCGAGATCGCGCCGCTGTCGGCGCGTGCCGAGGTCGATGCTTACATCGCCAGGGCTTTGGCCGACGACTACCGCGACATCGCAACACATTACCGGCCGGGGAGAGGTCGCGGCTTCTGGCTGGCGTTGTCCCAGGATGGCGACCTGATGGGTACCTTCGCCCTGCGGCCAATCAGGGAGGATGTCGCGGAGCTTCGCCGCATGTATGTCAGCGCCGCCTTCAGGCGGCGTGGCGTGGCACGAGCCATGCTAGCCAAGGCCGAGGCGCTCTGCGCCGACTGGCGCTTCCGGAGGCTGTTCTTGACCACCTCGAGCATGAACCAGGCCGCGATCGAACTCTACCGCACGGCCGGCTTCGACCAGCGTGACTATGTGCCCGCCGGCGTCCAGGAGGAGCCACCGCCCGGCGTACGAATCTTCGCCTTTGAGAAGTCCTTGCGCGCACCAGCAGGTCACGACCGGCTCACACCCCATGGCCCGGGCGGCGCTCAAACTTCGCTTTCATCGGCAACGGTCCGCCCGTGATGTATCCATGAGGGTGCCCGGGACACGGCACGCGACATTGCCGAAACCGACGCCTACGTCCTCTCGCGGCGTGAGCGGAAGAAGGTCGAGATGCTGTTCGCCCATCTCAAGCGCATCTTGCGCCTCGACCGGCTACGCCTGCGAGGACCGCATGGAGCCCGTGACGTATTCGACCTCGCCGCAGCCGCCCAGAATCTCCGCAAGCGGGCGAAGCTGATCCCGAGCAGCAGGCCAGCGACCTCAACGGCTTGAAAGGAAGCTCCAAGGCCATCAGCCAAGGTGAACTCTGACGCCCCTCCGCCACAGCCCGAGCAGGTCTTTTTCAACGGAATCGACCCGAAGGAGACCTTCCCGCTGCCGCTGGCATCTCCGGTATCGGGGGGCGAGCGAGCATCAATCAGCGGCTGGCGAAATTGACGGCTACGCGCCCTTCGTGGCCACGCGTATCGTTGGATGCCGCTGCTACAGCCTGCCCCGATGCCACCCGCTCCGCGGGGACGGCCTTGCGCAGCGTGGCGAGGCAGGCCCAGAGGACCCGTGAGAGGATACCCCGGACCCTCCGCGGGCGCTCCTGCATCCAGCGCCGCTCGTACCAGCTACGGTCCACCTGAAACGCCTCAATACGCTGCTGGAGGCTGTCCAGTTCTTCAGGCCGGTGCATGGCATCCTCCTTGGGGTCCCGGGGCCCGCCTTTCGAACCTCGCCGGACACCCCGGAGGATGCGGGAGGCGGACCGCGCACGCTTTCAGACCGGCTCGACTTTCCTTGCCGCGGCCTTGATTCCCCCCGGTTCGGATCGTGATATCCTGTCGTTTTCCTTCGACGGATGAACCGGTGCGCTACCTGTTCGATGACCTCTGCCTCGACACCAGCCGGCGCGAGCTTCGCCGTCGCGGTGAGCTCGTGCATGTCGAGCCGCAGGTCTTCGATCTGCTGGAATACCTGGTCAGCAACCGCGAACGCTTGGTGACGCGCGACGACCTAATCGCGTCCGTTTGGGACGGACGGATCGTTTCGGAATCCGCGCTTGCTTCCCGTATCAATGCCGCGCGGACTGCCATCGGCGACAACGGCGAGCGGCAGCGGCTGATCAAGACGATCCCGCGCAAGGGCCTGCGCTTCGTTGCCGCGGTGAGTGAGGAGGCGCCGCCGGCCCCGGAGCTGCCGCGCGCGCCGATTGCGCTGCCCGACAAGCCCTCCATCGCCGTGCTGCCCTTCGCCGACCTGAGCAGCGACCCGGCGCAGGGCTACTTCGTAGACGGCATCGTGGAGGGAATTACCACCGGCCTGTGCCGCATCCGCTCGCTGTTCGTGATCGCGCGAAATTCCAGCTTTACCTACCGGGACCGGCCGGTCGACGTGAAGCAGGTGGGGCGTGAACTCGGCGTGCGCTATGTCCTGGAAGGCAGCGTGCAGAGGGCGGGCAACAGGGTTCGAGTTGGCGTACAACTCGTGGACGCGACGACAGGCGCGCACATTTCAGCTGATCGGTTCGATAATACCCTCGACGACATTTTCGCCTTGCAGGACGAAGTGGCGACGCTCGTCGTCGGCGCGCTCTCCCCGCGCCTGGAAAAAGCCGAGATTGAGCGCGTCTCGCGCAAGCCGACGGAGAGCCTCGACGCCTACGATCTGTACCTTCGCGCCCTTGCTGCAGCGCAGCAATGGACCCGAGAGACAAGCGAGCAGGCGCTCGGGCTGATCTACCGCGCGGTCGAAGCCGATCCCGGCTTCGCAGCGGCCTGGGCCATTGGCGCGCGCTTCCACAACTGGCGCTCCGGCAGCGGCATGATGGTCGACTGGGACCGCGAGACGGCGGAGGGCCTCAGGATGGCACGCCGCGCGCTGGAGCTGGACAGCGACGACCCGCTGGTCTTGAACGCTGCCGCGCATGCGATTGGGCAGCTCGGTCGGGAGTACGAGGCGGCGGAGGAGATCAACGATCGGGCGCTGGCGCTCGATCCTAGCTTTGCCGTGGCATGGATCTCGGGTGGCTGGATGAAGGTCTGGCGAGCCGAGGGCGCCGAGGCGATCTCGCGATTTGCCCGCGCCATGCGCCTGAGTCCGGTGGACCCATACATGTTCGCCATGCAGGCCGGGATCGCGGCCGCGCACCTGGTGGCGGGCCGCGACGACCAGGCGCGGCTCTGGGCCGAACGCGCGCTCCGAAGCCAGCTGATCTCGGGGCCTTTGCTGCGGGTTGCAGTGGCGAGCCTGGCCTTGAGCGGGCGGGGCGAAGCGGCGCGGAACGCCCTGGCGATTCTGCGCGCGGCGGATCCTGGCTTGCGCATCGGAACCCTGCACCGACGGTCCCCGTGGGGTCCCGCGGCGATGGCGCGCCTTGTGGAAGGCCTCCGCCGGGCAGGGCTACCGGAGTAACGCGACACCGTGTGTCCGCCTTCCTCATCAGTGGACATTCCGGCTGCGCGTCCTGCGCTTCCGCTTTCCGCCCAGGTTGGGCGTGAGGGCTTCGTCAGGGAGTACCTGCTTCGGAGAATGTTGGCCAGGCAGGCTGAACGGCCTCAACGGGCGCAAAGCTGCCCATCCCGTGTTCTTCAGCGCTGGTTGTCAGAATTTGCCGGCGACGCGCTTCGCAACCAGGAATATACGGGCGGTCTATAGCAGCGCCTGGACGACGAGGCCGAGCCGGTCATATCGGAGGACAAGGCGCTTGTTCTCCAACAGCCAAGCGTTGCTGCGCTCGACGGGCCAGCGCCGCCCACCCAGCCCAGAGCCCCGTGGCTGCCCACGCCTGTAAATGTGTGGCTCGGTGCCGAACTGGCGGCAGAGGTCGCGGTGGTGCTCGGCGTCATAGCCTTTGTCGGCGAACACCGTGCGGATGCGGGCCATCACCGCAAAAGCGGTTACGAACAGTCGCTCGAAGGCAAGCGTGTCATTGACGTTGGCTGCTGTGGCGATGCAGGCCACCGGCACGCCGTTCCCATCCACCGCGATATGATACTTGGTGCCCCGCTTGCCCCGGTCTGTCGGATTCGGGCCGGTGTGGTCACCGCCGCGCTTGGCGCGCACGGAGCAACTGTCCGGGGTCAGATCGGCGTGGCCGCGCAGCATGCCAACCAGCAGCGCATGCGCCTTCCCCAGCAGGCCCGGTTCGGCCCAGCGCGCCAGAGCGCGGCGAAGGGTTGAGCCGCTGGCCTGGTCCTCGGTGGCGGTCAGGCTGCGCCACGGCGTGCCCTCGCGCAGGAAGCGCCGTTGGGTCGCCACGACCCGCATGGTCTCGGTGGGCGGGTGGCCTGGCCCACGACCGGGCTGCGGATCGCACGTGTTGATCACGGTCGCGGCGAGATGCAAGAGCCGGAAGTCCACTTCTGGTGTCCCAGTTTGGCGCCCGAGACATATGGGAAGCCACGCAGGCTCGCGGTCAAGCCAACTCAACCCCTTGAGTTCTCTTTAGCTAGTTGCAGCAACGGGCTGGCGAATGGCACACCCAACCGGCGGGTAGGACCACTTTTTTCTCCCAGTCACCCCCTCACGCGCTTAGCCTTCGCGGGAAGCCGGAGCAGCTGATACCGCCGAGCAGACGTCCTGACTCATTGCTCTGGCGCCGATACTCGCCTCATGGCGGACCGAGCCTACCCGTCGACTGCGGCACGGGTGGCCACTGGCCAGGAGATCGCGCTGACAGCACGCATCCTTTGACAACGGGAGGTCAACCATGTCGAGGCAGATCGAAGCGATTGACCCTGCGAAGACAGCAATGATCGTCGTGGATATGCAAAACGATTTCGTCGCGGAAGGTGCTCCTTTGGGATCAGCAGCAACCCGCGCCATGGTGCCACGACTTGCTGAAGCTCTCCAACTATGCCGCGACTGCGGCATCAGAGTCATTTACACCGCGCATGTTCATCGGCGCGACGGCAGCGATCTCGGCCCGCACAGGATAAACATCGCGGGTCGGATGGCATTGGTGGATGACACGCCGGGCACCGAAATCTATCCGGACATCGCACCCCAGCCAAGTGAACACGTCATCAAGAAGCACCGTTACAGCGCATTCTTCGGAACCGATCTCGATATGATCTTACGAGAATGGGGCGTCAGGACGGTGATCATCTCCGGTACTACGACGGAGAACTGCTGCCATGCCACCGCACGGGATGCGATGTTCCGAAACTACTCTGTAGCCTTCCTTTCTGACGCGACGGCCACCCGTGACTATCCGGACTTAGGCTTCGGCGCGATGCCGAATTCTGAAGTCCACCGTGCCACTCTGGTCATTTTGGCGGCTTCCACAGCCCATGTGATGTCGGTGGCCGACATGGAGCGGCGAATTGTGCGCAGCGGAGCTCGCGCACCCGAATAGCCGGGGCGCTCGCCACGCGCGAACTATGGCGCCGCTCGGCCGTAACCCCTCGTTGCGTCGCCCCCGGAGGAAGGTCAGGATCTCGGCTCTGCGATATGAGCAAACCGAACTTGTGGCCGATAAGCGGCCGCCTGCCTCTGAGGGAAGCGAGTAGGACATGTCGGAACCAGGAACAGCAGCCGACCCCGATCGTGCCGCACTCGACCTTCTGCTACGGGGCTTCCAGGTCTCGCGCATGCTGCGTCTTGTGGCAGACCTCGGCGTCGCTGACCGAATTGCGCTCGATGGCACTATGGCCGTCGAAGAACTAGGGCGTGTCTGCAAAGGGCTGACGTTTCGGGTTCGTGACTCCATATAGGTTGAGTGAGACGAGGTGATTTGACCGACGCGCAGTGGCGGCGATTGGAGCCGCACCTGCCGCCGGAGAAGCCCTGGACGGGGCATCCGAACGCGCCGCATCGGCGCATTATCAATGGTATTCTGTGGGTTCTGCGCACCGGTGCGCCCTGGCGCGACCTGCCGGCGCGCTATGGGTTGGGTGGGACGGTCTCGAGCCGCTTCTACCGTTGGCGCGCCTCGGGCGTGTGGGACCGCATCCTGGCGGCGCTGCAGGCCGAGGCGGAGGCGGCAGGCCAGATCGACTGGGACCTGCACTTCGTGGACGCAACCGTGATCCGCGCTCATCGGCACGCCGCCGGCGCTCGCCGAGACGGCGCCGTCGGGGGATTTGGAGCACTGCTCCAAATGCGCAGGCCCGAGAGGCGCTGGGCCGCAGTCAGGGCGGGTTCTCGACCAAGCTGCACCTGCGGGCCGAGGGCAACGGCCGGCCGATCACGGCGGTGCTGACCGGCGGCGAGCGGCACGAGCAGGTCGCGCTTGAGGGGTTGCTGGATCAGGGGGCGATCCGCCGCCCTGGCGGGGGCCGGCCTCGTCTGCGGCCACGGTGCGCCGCCGGCGACAAGGGCTACAGCAGCTCGACTGCGCGCAGTCGACTGCGTCGGCGTCACATCCGGGCCGTGATCCCGAGCAAGAGCAACCAGCGCCGGCAGCCCCACTTCGACCGTACCGCGTACCGCCGTCGCAATCTGGTCGAGCGCCTGATCAACCGCCTCAAGCAGTTCCGCCGCATCGCCACACGCTACGAGAAGCGCGCGGCCAACTACCTCGGCATGGTTCACATCGGCATGCTTCTACTATGGCTGTAGCCTTTGCAGACACGCCCTAGCAGCCGCTGCCCCTCATCCGCGTGCTCCGGGCGCTCGCCGCCTTCGGTGTGTTCAGCGTGACGGTGAATGGCCGCGTCGCGCACACGTTGCGCTCCCGCCTGCTGCGCACCGACGCCCCCACCAGCATGCACCATGCTGCCCGGTTCAGGACCGAACCAGGGTCATGGAAGGCATGGGGGGAACTGGACATCGCCCTCACCGGTGGGGTGCCCTACGAGGCGGCCTGGGGCATGGCCCGGTTCGACCACCTGCGCGCAAACCCCGAAACAGCCCGCATCTTCGACGCCATGATGGCGCATTTCCCCGATGGGCGGCACGCCGCCGTGGCGGCAGCCTATGACTTCTCCAGGGCGCGGCTGATCTGCGACGTGGGTGGCGGCAACGGCGCCATGCTGCGCCACGTCCTGGCGCGCTTCCCGGGGCCGAAGGGGCTGGTGTTCGACCTGAAGGACGTGGTCGGCGCGATCCCGCCGGAGGGGCTGATGGAGGGAAGGATCGCGGTGGCGCCGGGCAGCTTTTTCGAGGGCGTTCCGGCCGGAGCAGACCCTTACATGCTGGTGCGGGGCCTGCACGACTGGTCCGACGAGGATTGCCTGCGCATCCTGCGCGCCTGCCGCGCAGAGATGCAGCCCGGCGCGCGGCTCCTGATGGGCGAGCAGATCCTCGACCCCGATCCGGCACGCGGCCGGCCGACAGACTACCTGCTCGACATCCAGATGATGGCGATCTTTGGTAGCGCGCGGTCGCGGACTGAGCAGGAGCACTGCGCCCTGCTGCGCCAATCCGGCCTCGAACTCCGGCGCATTATCCCGACGGCCTCGCCCGTCTCAATCCTGGAAGCCGAGGTGGTATAACGCGGAGGTAGTGCTCGTGGTCTGATGGCTTTCCGACGAGGGCGCGCCGATCCGGCGGCTACTCAACCTAGAGTATTTGTGGCAACCACCTCTAAGTGGAATACTGCATCACTTCCGAAGCAGGGCATTTGCGGGACAGAAGGTGAGGGTCGAAGGGGCCGGCGGCCGACGAGACCGCCTTAGTCTCACGACCTCCGGAGCTCGGTGATTTCCCTGCGCGCCGGTAGGCAACGCATGTTTCATGAGGTCCGTGAGCAGCCGCCGGAGAGCGGTCACGACACGGGAGGATTACCTATGCACCGTCGTTCTTTCGTAGGCCTTGCTGCTCAGGCGCTCGTCATTCCCGCCATCGCTAGCGCCCAGGGTTATGGCCAAGGCCAGGGCGGGTTGCGCTACCCAGACCGGCCCATCCGCTTCATCGTACCCTTCCCGCCCGGCGGCGGCACCGACGTCTGGGCACGCATGGTGGCCGAGGGCATGCAGGCCGAACTCGGCCAACCGGTCGTGATCGAGAACCGTGCGGCGCTGGCGGGATGGTAGGAGCAGAGGCCGCTTCAAAGGCCGTGCCGGACGGCTACACCTTGCTTTACAACATTACGACTCATGTGCAGGCGCCGGTGACTTTCCGCCGCTTCCCCTATGACCCGGTGCGTGACTTCTTCCCGATAGGCCGCCTCGGCACCACCGCCATCACTTTCTGCATCGGGCCGACCGTGCCGGCTTCTGTGACGACGCTTTCCGAGTTCGTGGATTGGGGCCGCGGGCGCGAGCTTGCCTTCGGCAATTATGGCCAGGGCTCGACAGGGCACGCTTATGCCCTGCTGCTGGCGCAGGAGGCACGGCTTCGCGTGACGCAGGTCGCCTATCGGGGCGAAGCGCCCATGCTGCAGGACTTGCTGGCCGGCAACTTTCACGGCGGCTTTCACAGCATGACAGCCTCGGGTGAGATGATCCGCACGCGGCGTATCCGGCCGTTGGCAACCGGTGGGGCGGATCGTGTACCGTCGCTCGCATCCGAAGTGCCGACGCTTCTCGAGCTTGGCTATTCCCGCCGTTTCGACTTCACAGGTTTCACTGGCCTCTTCGCACCGGCGCGCGTCCCTCAGCCCATCCTGGAGCAGCTGACCGCTGCTTTCCGCACGGTCGCAACTAGCGCAGAGATGATGCGAAGGCTGCGCGCCATCGACACCGTTCCCGGCTACGAGGATCCGCTAACATTCCGTGCATCGGTCGAGCGGACCCTCCGGCAATGGGAGGAACTCGCGCAGAGCCTCGATCTTTACGCCACCGGGTGACAGCAGCAGGCGCGGGTGATATTGCGCCTTGCCGTCCGGGATTGGCGGCACCGCAAATGCCCGAGCAACACTCAGTCCACCGCCATCACCACGAAATTTCCACGTCTTCCGCCGGCAAGCAGAAGCTCGGCGCAACGTCGAAGATGGGCGAGCGAACGCTGCGACGGCTGCTGATCATCGGCGCAAGCGCTGTGGTGTGCAGGGCGCTCAGGGAAGGCCCGCCCGCGGGCTCCTGGCTCGAGCGCATGCTGGCTCGCAAGCCGCGTATGCTCGTCATCGTGGCGGTCGCCAACAAGATGACCCGCACAGCTTGGGCGTTGATGGCGAAAGGCGAGGTCTACCGAGCTCCCGCCGTGGGGGCCTGACGGTCGAGCACGGTCAGGAGGCGTCGGAGGCGTAGAGCGGTCGAATGGAGGGTATGGCGCACGGTCGATGAGGGACGGGACCGGTCAGCCAGTTTTCCACACTGCGCCTCGAACGCGTGGCTGTGATGTGGACCCGGTCTGCGAACTCCCATACGGGCCCGCGGCTCTGCTTGGCCGCAACCGAGGCCGAACAGATGTCCGCACCCGACTACGCGCCCTGCAAGCCTGACGATTTCTCTTGCGCTCCGGGAGGCGTCCAGAGATGTGGAAACTGCCAAAGCCAAGCCCCGGTCTAATCAGACTTTTCACAAGCCGGTGGTCTTGTTCCAGTATGTTATTCAAAAACTTGCATTGTCGTAACCGGGTGAAGGGCCACAGCTCGTCGGCTGCTTTCATCTCCGCCGTGGCGCATGGGTAAGCTGGGTTTTTGTCCACCGTGATAGTGCGTGGGTTTACCGTATGCGGCTGCCCGAGCGCCTAGCGGAAGAACCGCTTTGCCGCAGCAGCATCCCACTTGGCCGAAAGCAGGAAGTCGATGGTTTGCCCACGGCTGTCGATCGCGCGATACAGGTACGTCCAGTCGGAGCTGCAGGGATCGTGACCGCCTGGTCCTCTGTCCTGCCGGCGAGGCTCTTCGGCCTGTCCACGGACTTCGCGGGCAGGTCCCGGACGGCAAAGGCCAGCGGCCGAAGGCGACGCCCGCAGGATGCCGGCCTCAGGACATGGGAGCCAACGACGCCGACCGGTGGGATCACCCGATCGGCGTCATCGGCTCATCCGGGACAACGGCCTGGGCCGGGGTGCCTCAGGCGGCGCGAGCGGAAACCGCTCCGGGCATCCGGCATCGGTCGTGCCGCGGCGCCCAAGGGTTTCCGCCGCCTCCGCTCACGCCGCGGCGGGCAGGCTGCGCATCCCGGCCCAGCCGCCGCCGGGCCGGTAGCGCGCCACGACTTCGCCCGCTTGCAGCACCAGGAGATGCAACCATCCATTGTCGAAGAGCGCCCGCACCGCCTCGTGCCGGGCGAGGATCACGGCGATCGCCTCGGCCGGCGCCTCGACCAGCACGGACAGCCGCAGCGGCTCATGCGCCAGCCGCTCGCCGTCATGCACCGCCTGCCAGGGCAGCCCGGCGCGCAGCCGCCCGCCATTGCCCTCCAGCACGCCGATGCCGCCGACCACGTTGTGGATCAGCTTGTTGCCGCCGCCGAACAGCGCCGGAGCGACCGCCGAGCCGTAGTATTGCAGGCTGATCCAGCTCGCCACCACGACCGGCGCGGTCAGGATTAGCTCGAGCGTGGCGAAGCCCTTGTCCTGCCGCCAGTCATAGGAATGCAGGAAGGCGCGCCCGCCGAGGTCGGCCTGCCGCGTCGCGTCGCGCGGCGCGGCGATGAAGGCGGCGCAGCCGGCGAGGCCCCATTCCGGCCGCGGCTCCGCCCAGTTCCGCGCCCGCGCCGGCATCCGCTCCGCCGTGCCGCCCGGCAGGCGCAGTGCTCGCTCGGCGCGCGTCAGTGCCCCCGCCGCGGCGAGCCACCGCCGCGCCTCGGCGATGTCCGCCGCGTGGTGCGGGGACGGGCTGTCCTCGTAGAGCGTCACCGCATCGGTCGTGGTCTCGTGCAGCCCGGCGAGGAAGCGCGTGTCCGGCGGCAGCGTGATGCCATGGGCCGCAAGCCCGATCCGCGTCTCCGGGTCGTTCAGCAGCGCGGCGAGGAGCCGGGCCGAGACCTCCCCCGTATGGCCGCCGCAGGCGCCGCAGTGATAGGCGCTCTCATGCGGGTTGTTGGCGACCCGCGCCCCGTGGCCGAGCAGCAGCACCAGCCGCGCATGGTTCGTGGTGAGCGACATGGCGCGCAGCACCGCCGCCGCCGTCGCCGCCTTGGTCGCGGCGTCGGGCGGCTCGGCCCAGGCCGGGGCGGGACCGGGCGCCTCCGCCGTCCCGCCTACCCCGACCGCGTCGCAGACCAGCTTGCCGAGATAGAGCGGCCCGGCCGCCTCGACGAAGGCGAAGGAGGAGACGGCCGCCTGGCGGAACCGGCCCCAGGCCCGCTTCGCCCGCAAGGCGATCCGCACCTCGTCCTCCTCGGCCGGCGGCACGGCGCTGCGCGTGGCGAGCGTCGGGTTGAGCAGCACCGGCAGATGCGCCTCCGCCTCAGTCGAGCCGAGCGGCCGGTGCGCGACCGGCAGGCCGAAGAAGCCGGCGAAGCCCAGCGTCTCGATGCCCGGATGGAGGCCTTCCAGCCGGCGCCGGAACACCTCGGAGCGCACGTCGATGCAGAAGGCCGCCTGCAGCCGCGGCCGCGCCGCCTCGCCTCCCGGGCCGGCGGCGAGCGTCGCGGCCAGCCGGCGCTGATGCGCGCGCTCGGCCGCCTCCTGCAGGATGGCATCCGTCACCTGCTCCGGCGTCGGCGCCAGCGGCGCGGCATGGGCGGCGACCGCCTCTCGCCAGGCGGCGCCGATCGCACCCTCCTGCGCGGCGAGCAGCGCCTCCTCCCAGACCAGGCGGATGGCGAGCAGATGCAGCAGTGTCGCATCCTGCCCGCCGGCCTGCTCGGCCTGCCAGAGCAGCCAGCGCCCATGCTGCGCCCAGCCGCCAAGATCGACGAGCAACCGGTGGAAGGCGGTCGGTGCCGCCGGCTCGGTCAGCCCGAGGCGCGTGACGGCGCGGAGGATCGCCCGCTCCGCCGTGTCGGGCGCGGTGGCGACATGGGCGCAGAAGCCCGTGAGCCCGGCCAGTTCCGGCGTCAGGTCGTGCGTCGCCCATTCGCGCCAGGCGGCATAGGCGCCAAGGCCCGGCGCCGGGGTCCAGAGCGCCTGGCCGCGGTCGAAATGCCCGGCGGCCCAGAGCCCGATGCAGCGGGCGATGACGCCCGGCCAGTCCGTCCCCATGGCCTGCCCGGCAAGCTCCGCGACGGTCGGCAGCGCGCGCGGCGCCGGCGGCTCGGCAGCGAGCGCCCGGCGCAGCGCGGCAAGGTCGCCCGGCCGCCCCGGCAGGTCGCAGGCCGCGAGCGCCGCGGCGAGGTCCTCCCCGGCGATCTGCCCGGCCTCGATCCGCGCCGCGAACTCGGCCCGCGGCGGCGTCAGCCGCAGCCCCGCCACCCGCTCGAGCCGTGCCGCGGCCATCGCCAGCCCCTCGCCCGCCTGGCCGAGGAAGGGATTTACGGCCACCGTCGCCTCCAGCGGGAAGGCGGGCGGGATGGCGCGGATCGCCGCCTCGATCGCGGGGCGCAGCGCGGCCGGCGGCATGGTGGTCTCCTGGCTCGTCAGCATGGTCGCGCTCCGTCCGGTCACAGGGGTGTCGTGGTGCGGAAGCCGCCGATCAGCCGATCGAGCACCGCATTCAGGTAGAGGCCGTTGGCGAGATGCACCCGCAGCCCTGCGGCCGCCGGATGGTGCGCCCAGTGCGGGAACAGCGCCTGCGCCACGGCGACGAGGCCGAAGGAAAGCACCGTCAGCACCAGCAGCGCCGCCTCCAGCGGCCCGGGCACCGGCGGCGCCGGCAGCGCCCCCGCGGCCAGCGCCTCGGCCAGCCGGTGAGAGGCGAAATAGGCGATGGCGGCGGCCGTCGAGGCCAGCATGGTGCGCCGGGTCAGCGCGCGCGGCGCCGCATCCGCCAGGCCCTGCGCCACGAGATAGGCGACGCCGAAGATGAGGATGGCGCCGAGCGCCAGCGCCTGGTCCGGCTTCGCCCCGAAGGCCGCCGCGAAGCCGCCCGCGACCAGCGCGTAGATCACCAACGCCAGCGCGAAGGCGCGCCCCACCGCGGCTAGGCCCGGCACTGCGACCGGCCCCGGCCGCCGCACCGCCAGCACCGCCTGCACCGCCGTGCCCGAGGCGAGGAAGGCATGCGCCTTGTAGAGCGAGTGCGCGACGATATGGAGCAGCGCGAGCGACCAGAGGCCGAGGCCGCATTGCAGCAGCATGAAGCCCATCTGCGCGATGGTGGACCAGGCGAGCGCCGTCTTCACCGCCGCCTGGGTCAGCATGACGAGGCCGGCGAAGAGCGCGGTGAAGCCGCCGAGGATGACGAGCGCCGCCATCGCGCCCGGGCTCGCCTGCATCGGCTCGGCCAGGCGGATCAGCAGCACCCCACCGGCATTGATGATGCCGGCATGCAGCAGCGCCGAGACGGGGGTCGGCGCCTCCATCACCTCGGTGAGCCAGCCATGCAGCGGCAGCGCGCCGCTCTTCAGCAGCGCCGCCAGCACCAGCAGCCCGACCGCAAGCCCCGTCCCGGCCGGCGCCGAGCCGCCCGCGGCGGCCGCGTTGATCGCCGCGAGGTCGGCCGTGCCGAAGGCGTGCCAGAGCAGGATCGCCGCCAGCACCAGGGCAACGTCGCCGGCGCCGGAGACCAGGGCGAATTTCGTCGCCGCCCGCCGCGCCTCCGGCCGGTCCGCGTAGAACATCAGCAGCCGGCGAAGCCCGAGGCCGATGGCGAGGAAGGCCAGCACCAGCGTCGCCAGGCTGCCGGCCAGCGCCAGCACCTGCACGGCGGCCAGCGTCGCCAGCAGCAGGCCGTGGAAGGCGCCCTCGCGGGCCTCGCCGTCCAGGTAGCTGCGCGCGTAGCGCACCACCACCCAGCCGATGAAGCCGATCAGCAGGCTCATCACCGCACCGACCAGGTCGAGCCGCAGCACGACCGCCAGCGGCCCCTGGCCGAGCGCCAGCGCCTGCGGCCCGGCGACCGCCGCCTGCACCGCGCCGCCAAGCGCCAGCGCGAGCCCGGCCAGCGCCCCGCCCTCGGCCAGGCGCGGCAGGGCGCCAGGGCGGCGCCCCGGCCGGGCCAGCGCGACAAGAGCCAGCAGCAGCAGCAGGGGGGGCGACAGCGCGGGCAGCGGCAAGGTCATCGGAAAGCTCCGGGTCGGTACGGACGCAACCCGGATAGCCCTTGCATCCGTTCCAGAAAACAACATTATTTAAGCAGATACGTTCGGTTTGCTAGAACGATGAGCGTCCTCAACCTGCACCACCTGCGCCTGTTCCACGCCGTCGCGCATGAGGGCAGCCTCACCGGCGCCGCCCGGCAGCTCAACCTCTCGCCCTCCGCCCTCTCGGCCCAGCTCCGCACGCTGGAGCAGTCGCTCGGGCAGGACCTGTTCGAGCGCCAGGGCCGCAGCCTGATCCTGACCGAGGCGGGGCGGCTCGCGCTCGGCCATGCCGATGCGATCTTCCGCACCGCCGCCGACCTCACCGCGACCCTGCGCGAGACCGGGCGGCCGCGCCGGGCGCTCCGCGTCGGCGCCCTCGCCACGCTGTCGCGCAACTTCCAGATGCGCTTCCTCCGCCGCCTGCTCGGCCGGCCCGACGTGGAGGTGGTGCTGCGCTCAGGCCTGCAGGGCGACCTGCTGCGCGGCCTCGAGACGCTCGCGCTCGACGTGGTGCTCACCAACATCCAGCCCGCGCGCGATGCCGGGCGGCGCTACCTCATCCAGCATCTCGACGAGCAGCCGGTCAGCCTGATCGGCACGCCGCAGCGGATCGGCGCCGGCGCCCCGCTCCCCACCCTGCTGGCGCGCGAGCCGCTGATCCTGCCGACCGCCGAGACCGCGATCCGCGCCGGCTTCGACACCCTCGTCGCGCGCCTCGGCCTGGCCGTCACCATCGCCGCCGAGGTGGACGACATGGCGATGATCCGCCTGTTGGCGCGCGAGGATGCCGGCCTCGCCGTGATCCCACCGATCGTGGTGCAGGACGAGCTGGCCAGCGGCCAGCTGGCGGAGGCGCATTGCCTCGCGGGCATCCACGAGCTGTTCCTCGCGGTGACGCTCGACCGCCGCTTCCCCAACCCGCTGCTGGCCGAGCTGATCGCGCCGCCTGCGGGCTAATTCCCGCCCCTGCGGCGAGGTGACCCGGCCGGATCAGGTCGGCACCAGCTTCGCCGCCTCCCGCTCCAGCGGCCGCTCGCTCGCGGCCAGCCCGGCGGCGACGCCGCGGCGATCGGCCTCGGGCCGGTTCTGGCTCATCTTGCGCTTGCCCTCGATGCGCGCGATCGGCAGCCGCAGGCCGACGATGCCCCTGAGCTGCGCCCGGACGAAGTCCTCCGGCGCGTCCGTCACCGCCCAGGGCTCGGCGCGCGGCCGCTCGTGCAGGTCGGTCAGCCGGGTGACGAGGTCGAGCAGGCGGTCCGTCTCCTCGAAGAACTCGGCCGCGCCATAGGCATGGACGGCGACGTAGTTCCAGGTCGGCACGACCTTCCCGTGCTCCTGCTTCGATGGGTACCAGGACGGGCTGATATAGGCGTCCGGCCCCATGAACACCGCCATGGCCTCGCCCGCCGGCGGCAGCTTCCATTGCGGGTTGGCGCGGGCCAGGTGGCCGTAGAGCGTGCCGTGCGGCCCCTCCTCCGGCGCCAGGAACAGCGGCAGCGGGGTGGCGACCAGCCCCTCGGCCGTGGCGGTGACCAGGCTCGCCAGGCGCGCCTCGCGCATCGCCTGGTGCAGGGCGGGGAGGTCCTCCATGCGGAAGGCGGGCGGGACATACATCGGCGTGGCTCCTGGTCGGCCTGGACCTTGCCCCGGGGCCGGTCCGCAGGGAATACCCGTCGGGCCGCGCGGGCGGCAGGCCGGCCCCGCGTCGGGCGACGGGATGGGCCGCGCCGCGCCCGCCCCGAGACGGAGGCCCGCCTTACCCCGCCTCCGCGCCGAGCCCGTTCGCCTGATGCACCGCGAGCGCCGTCATGTTGACGATGCCGCGGGCGGTGACGCTCGCCACCAGGACATGGACCGGCTGCCTCATCCCGAGCAGCATCGGGCCGAGCTGCAGGCCGTCGGCCGCGGCCTTCACCAGGTTGAAGCTGATATTGGCGGAATCGAGGTTGGGGAAGACCAGCAGGTTCGCCGTGTCCGAGAGGGTGGAGTCGGGGACGAGGCGGGCGCGGATGGCCGGCACCAGCGCGGCATCGGCATGCATCTCGCCATCCACCTCGAGCGCCGGCGCGCGGCCGCGGATGATGGGCAGCGCCTGGCGCATCACCCGGGCCGAGGGCGCATTGGAGGCGCCGAAGGAGGAGTGGCTGAGCAGCGCCACCTTCGGCGCGATGCCGAAGGCCTCGACCTGCTCGGCGGCGAGCAGCGTCATCTCCGCAACCTGCTCCGGCGTCGGCTCGACGAGGAGGTGGGTGTCGACGAAGAAGAGCGTGACGCCGGAGACGATGACGGCCGAGAGCGCATAGACCCGCGCCACGTCGGGCCGCTTGCCGATGATGGCGTAGGCGTCGTGCCACTGGTCCATCCAGTTGCCGCTGCTGCCGATCAGCGCGGCATCGACGGCGCCCGATTCCAGCAGCATGGCCGCGGCGACGTTGGGGTCGGTCCGGAGGCGCCGCGCGGCGGCCTCCGGGGGCATGCCGCGGCGGCCGACCTTGGCCTGGTAGCGGGCGAGGAGCGGGCCGAAGACGGCCTCGTCGGCGCCGGGATCGAGGACGCGGACGGACTCGGAGAGGTCCATCCGCAGGCCCATGGCGCGGGCCTTCTCTGCGATGACGGCACGGCGGCCGATCAGCACGGGCTCGGCGATGCCGTCGTCGAGGACGGTCTGCACGGCGCGCAGCACGCGCTCGTCCTCGCCCTCGGCATAGGCGACGCGGCGCGGGCTGCCCTTGGCCGCCTCGAACATCGGCCGCATGAGGTTGCCGGAGCGGAAGACGAAGCGCTCCAGCTCCCGCCGATAGGCGCGGAAATCGGCGATGGGGCGGCGGGCGACGCCGCTCTCCATCGCGGCGCGGGCGACGGCGGGGGCGACCTCCAGGATCAGCCGGGGGTCGAAGGGCTTCGGGATGATGTAGTCGGGGCCGAAGACGGGCGCGTGGCCGCCATAGGCCGCCGCCACGACCTCGGAGGCCTCGACGCGGGCCAGCGCCGCGATGGCGTCCGCCGCGGCGACCTTCATCGCCTCGTTGATCGTGGTCGCGCCGACATCGAGGGCGCCGCGGAAGATGAAGGGGAAGCAGAGGACGTTGTTGACCTGGTTGGGGTAGTCGGTGCGGCCGGTCGCCACGATGGCGTCGGGCCGGGCGGCGCGGACGGCCTCGGGCAGGATCTCCGGCTCCGGGTTGGCGAGCGCCAGCACCAGCGGCTTCGGGCCGAGCTTCGCCAGCCACTCGGCCTTCAGCACGCGCGGGGCGGAAAGGCCGAGGAAGATGTCGGCGCCGTCCAGGACCTCCGCCAGCGTGCGGGCGTCGGTGTGGCGGGCGTAGCGGGCCTTGAAGGGGTCCATCTGCTCCGCGCGGCCCTCATAGACCACGCCGGCGATGTCGCAGACGGTGATGTTCTCGCGCCGCAGGCCCATCGCCACCAGCAGGTCGAGGCACGCCAGGGCAGCCGCGCCGCCGCCGGTATTGACCAGCTTCACCTCCTCGATCCGCTTGCCTTGCAGCAGCAGCCCGTTGCGGATGGCGGCGGCGACGATGATGGCGGTGCCGTGCTGGTCGTCATGGAAGACGGGGATGCGCATGCGCTCGCGCAGCCGGCTCTCCACCTCGAAGCATTCGGGGGCCTTGATGTCCTCGAGGTTGATGGCGCCGAAGGAGGGCTCGAGCGCGGCGATGACCTCGATCAGCTTCCTGGGGTCGCGCTCCTCCACCTCGATGTCGATGGAATCGATGCCGGCGAATTTCTTGAAGAGGACGGCCTTGCCCTCCATCACCGGCTTCGAGGCGAGCGCGCCGATGGCGCCGAGGCCGAGGACGGCGGTGCCGTTCGAGATGACGGCGACCATGTTGCCGCGTGCCGTGTAGTCCCAGGCAGCGTCGGGGTTGGCGGCGATCTCCTCGCAGGCGGCGGCGACGCCCGGGGAATACGCGAGGCCGAGGTCGCGCTGCGTCGCCATGCGCTTGGTCGGCTCGATCGCCAGCTTCCCGGGTCGCGGGTGGCGGTGGTAGTCGAGCGCGGCCTTGCGGAAATCCTCGTCCATGCTGGGTCCCCCTGATCGCGCCCCAGTCTAGCCACCGCCGGCCGCCAGCCCAAGGCGGCGGGATGGCGGCAGGGCCAGCGGTGAGCCATATGGATCTTCGGAGAGTCGGGAGCGCCGGGTCGGATGTTGGTGCGGTCGAGAAGATTCGAACTTCCACGGGGTTTCCCCCACCAGCACCTCAAGCTGGCGCGTCTACCATTCCGCCACGACCGCAAACCGGGGCGAGGCGGGGCGTATAGACGATGAACGCGCCGGTCGCAACAGGGCTTCCGCATTGGGAGGCGGCCGAGGGGCTGACGCCCTACGAGGCCGCGCTCGCCCGGATGGAGGAACGGGTGGCGGCGATCCGCGCCGGCACGGCGGAGGAGCTGGTCTGGCTGGTCGAGCACCCGCCGACCTACACGGCCGGGACCTCCGCGACGCCGGAGGGGCTGGTCGACCCGCGCTTCCCGGTCTTCCGGGCGGGGCGCGGGGGGCAGTGGACCTATCACGGGCCGGGGCAGCGAACCGCCTATGTGATGCTCGACCTCACCCGGCGCGGGCGGGACGTGCGGGCCTATGTCCACAACCTCGAGGACTGGCTGATCCGGGCGCTCTGGCGCTTCAACATCCACGGCGAGCGGCGGGCGGGGCGCGTCGGCATCTGGGTGGAGGACCGGGCGCGGGGGACGGAGGACAAGATCGCCGCCATCGGCGTCCGCGTCACGCGCTGGGTGAGCTGGCATGGCGTCGCGGTGAATGTCGATCCGGACCTCTCCCATTTTGGCGGCATCGTGCCCTGCGGCATCAGCCAGCACGGGGTGACCAGCCTGCACCGGCTCGGCGTGCTGGCGACGATGGAAGAGGTGGATTCGGCGCTGATGGCGGCCTGGGCGGAGGTTTTCGGTTAGAGCCTCTCCGGCTCACGCGGGTTCACAGACATGTTCGAGCCTGTTGTTTGATCGCAAGTACCCCCGATCAGGTGAGCCCCCCGAGCGGAGTTCGCTCTAGTCATCGTCCGGCGCGGGCGGCGGCTGCTGCTGGTGCAGGACCTCGATCCGCCGCTGCAGCTGGGTGATGCGGCGGCGAAGATCGGCATTCTCCCGCATCGACTGGCGCAGGCGGGACTGGGCGGCATCCAGCGCGTCGTGCGAGGGCGAGGTCGGCAGGCGCGGAGCCTTCGGCGCCGGGGCCAGGATGTCCTCCCAGCGGAGGCCGAGCCGGCTGACCATGCGATGCGCCGCCTCGGCCGCGGCGGCACGCTCGCCGACCTGGTCGGAGCCGAGCAGGGCCAGGATCCGGGCCAGCCTCGCCGCATCGGTCGCCCGCATTCCTCCTCCCCTCGCCTGCCCCGGAACCAGGGAGAAGCCATAACCCCGGGCCGGGGTTGCGGGGAGGGGGTGCCGGCCTTCAGGCGATCTGCAGCAGCCGCGCCGCCGTCTCGCCGAGCACGCCCGCCTTCTGTCGGTCGTTCAGCGAGGCGCAGGCCATGATGTGGTCGACCGGCTTCGGCGCCCAGGGATAGGGGTCGTCGCTGCCGAGGACGATCTGCGAGGCGCCGACCTGCGACTGGAGGTGGCGGATGGCCTCGGGGGTGAAGACCAGCGAGTCGAAGAAGATCTGCTTCAGGTATTCGGTCGGATTCGTCTTGAGCCGGATGTTCGGGTCGCAGCCGGCGGGGCCCACCAGGCAGGCATGGTCCGAGCGGTCGGCGTAGGAGGCGAGGTAGCCGCCGCCATGCGCGGCGATGATCCTGAGGCCGGGGAAGCGGTCGAGCGTGCCTTCGAAGATCAGGTGCGAGAGGGCGATCGTCGTATCGAGCGGGTTGCCGATGGCATTCCCCAGCCAGCCATTGCCGGAGAGGCGGCGGCTCAGCTCCGGCACGCCCTGAGGGTGTACGAAGAGGACGGCGCCCAGCTCCCCCGCCTTGGCCCAGACGGGGTGGAAGCGCGGGTCGGAAAATTCCAGGTTGCCGACCGAGCCGCCGATGGCCGCGCCCTTCAGGCCCTGGCGACGCATCGCCGTCTCCAGCTCCTGCACCGCGAGCTGCGGGTCCTGCAGGGTGAGGGAGGCGAAGCCGGCGACGCGGTCGCGGTGGGCCGCGCAGAACTCCGCCATCGTCGTTGCGGCGCGCCGGTGCAGGCCGGAGGAGCGCGGATGCGGGAGGCGGTGGGCTAGGCGTCGGGACGGTCCAGGCGCTCATAGACGAGGTGCAGGGCGCCGTTTGCCTTGGTTTCGCAGCGGAGGAGCCGAAGCTTGAGCTCGCCGGTACCCGGCGGGAAGAGCGGGATGCCCTCGCCCAGGATAACCGGGATCACCGCCATCTCGAGACGGTCGAGCTTGCCGATCGCGATCATGGCGCGGATGAGCTGGCCGCCGCCTTCGATCCAGACACGGCGGCACCCGCGGGCCTCGAGCTCGGCGGCAATGGCGGCCAGGTCGCCGGCGCGGGCCTCGACGCCCGGCGGCGCCTCCCCCAGCGGGCGGCTTGTCAGGACGATGGCGGGCTTGGCGGGATAGGGCCAGTCGCCGAAGCGCCGGATGGCCTCATAGGTCCCGCGCCCCATGAGGATCGCGTCGACGCCGGCAAGGAAGGCCTCGAAGCCGAACTCCTCGGCCGGATAGTCCGCGGCCAGCCAGTCTTCGACGGAGCCGTCCGGGCGGGCGATCTTGCCGTCGAGCGAGACGGCGATGTGGCAATGCCAGATCGTGCCGGCCACGGCGCAGCTTCTCCCTCACGCCTCCGCCACCCGGCCGACCGGCCGCGCGGGCGCCATCGGGGCCGGGGCGCCGTCGCGGCAGAGGGCCGAGAAGCCGGCCCCGGCGAAGGCCGCGACGGTGGCCAGCAGCCACATCCGGTCGTAGCTGCCGTCGAGGTCGAAGACCACGCCGCCGAGCCAGGCGCCGGTGAAGCCGCCGACCTGATGGCCGAGAAAGACCAGGCCGAAGATCGTCGCCAGCCAGCGCGTGCCGTAGTTGCGGGCGCAGAGCGCCACCGTCGGCGGCACGGTGGAGAGCCAGAGCAGCCCCATGATCGCCGAGAAGACCAGCACGCTCGCCGTCGTCTTCTCCACCAGCATGAAGCCGCCGATCAATACGCCCCGCGCGGCATAGATGATGACCAGCAGCTCCCGCCGGCGCCAGCGGCCGGACAGCTCGCCCGCGGTCAGCGATCCGGCGACGTTGAACAGGCCGATCAGGCTGATGGCCGCGGCGCCGACGCCGAGCGGCAGGTGGCAGCTCGCCACGAAGCCCGGCAGGTGGACGGCCATGAAGCTCACATGCAGGCCGCAGACGAAGAAGCCGAAGGAGAGGAACCAGAAGGTCGGGTCGCGCAGCGCGCGGCGAAGGGCGACGGTGGCCTTCTCCTCCGCCGCCGCGCCGGGGGCGGGCTTCGCCGCCTGGTCGTTCAGCGGCAGGGCGAGCGGGATCATCAGCAGGGAGACGGCGGCGATGGCGAGCAGCGCCCAGTGCCAGCCGGCGGCATGCAGGCCGAAGGCGACCACCGGCACGACGAGGAACTGGCCGAAGGAGGAGCCGGCGGTGCCGAGGCCGGTGGCGCGGCCGCGCAGGTTCTCCGGCAGCAGCCGGGTCAAGCTCGCCATGATGACGGGCATGCCGGCGGCGGAGACGGCGCAGCCCATCACCACCCCGGCAAAAAAGGTGAACCAGAAGAGGCTGGTCGAGAAGGCCATGCCGGTGAGGGCCACGGCCTGCAGCACCGCGCCGATCATGATGACGCGGCGGCCCCCGATGCGGTCCGCCACCTGGCCCCAGATCGGCTGGGTGATCCCGTTGCAGAGCACCTGCAGGGCGATGGCGAAGGCGAAGCCGCTGGCGCCCCAGCCCTGGGCCGCCGTCATCGGCGCGAGGAAGAGGCCGAGGCTCTGGCGCAGCCCCATGGCCAGCGCCGCCGTGACCACGCCGCAGCCGAGCAGCAGGGTGACGGACAGCCGTGTCGATGCAGGCATGGGCTTTCCTCTCCGGTCGCCGGCATGAGAGCATCGCGGGGCCGGGCGGGGCAACTGCGCAGGGCGCATGGCTCCACTGGCCCCACATGCTGGCAGGGCAGGGCCGCATCCGTGAATTGCGCAGCGGCGCGGGAAGTGCGAAGGGCGGCCTTCCACCGTCGGGGACTGGATGATGCTACGAGCCCTCTATGATCGCGTCCTGGCGCTGGCGGGGCACCGCCGGGCGCCGGCCTATCTGGCGGGCGTCAGCTTCGCGGAGAGCAGCGTCTTCCCGATCCCGCCGGATGCGATGCTGATCCCGATGTGCATCGCCCGGCCGGAGCTTGCCTATCGCTACGCGGCGATCTGCACCGTCGCCTCGGTGCTGGGCGGCGTGCTCGGCTACGCGATCGGCTTCTGGCTGTTCGACGCGCTGGCGGTGCCGGTGCTGCGCGCCTATGGCCATGCCGATGCCATGGCGACCTTCCAGGACTGGTACGACCGCTGGGGTGCGCTCGTCATCCTCATCAAGGGGCTGACGCCGATCCCCTACAAGATCGTCACCATCGCCTCCGGGGCGGCGCAGTTCAACTTCTTCATCTTCGTGCTGGCGAGCGTGGTGACGCGCGGGGCGCGCTTCTTCCTGCTCGCCTTCCTGCTGCGGCGCTACGGGCCGCCGATCCGCGACTTCATCGAGCGGCGGCTGACGCTGGTGACGACCGGCGCCGCCGCCGGGATCGTGCTGGGGTTCGTCGCGCTCCGCTTCCTCTGAGCGCCGGCCGGCTCAGGCCTGCCGCTCGCCGCCGTCGACGAAGAGCTCGGCGCCGGTGACGAAGCTCGCATCCTCGGAGGCGAGGAACAGCGCGGCCTGGGCCACCTCCTCCGGCTCGCCGACGCGGCCGATCGGGAGCGCGGCGGCGAATTGGCTGAGCAGGGCCTCCTGCTGCGCGGCATCCGGGCCGGCCAGCCCGACCAGGCCCGGCGTGCGCGTCGGGCCGGGGCTCAGGACGTTCACCCGGATGCGGCGCTCCTTCAGGTCGAGGATCCAGTTGCGGGCGAAGGCGCGCACCGCGGCCTTCGAGGCGGCATAGACGCTGAAGGCCGGCGTCCCCCCGCTGGCCGCGGTCGAGCCGGTGAGGATGACCGAGGCGCCGTCCACCAGCAGCGGCAGCGCCTTCTGCACGGTGAAGAGCACGCCCTTCACGTTGCGGCCGAAGGTGTCGTCGAACTGCGCCTCGGTGATCGAGCCGAGCGGCAGGAAGGAGCCGCCGCCGGCATTGGCGAAGAGCACGTCGATCCGCCCGGCCTCCGCCTTCACCCGCGCATAGAGCCGGTCGAGATCGGCCATGATGGCGGAATCGGCCTGGACGCCGGTGGCGTTCGGGCCAATCGCCGCGACCGCGGCGGCGAGCTCCGCTTCGCGCCGGCCGGTAATGAAGACCTGGGCGCCCTCGGCGGCGAAGCGCCGGGCGGTGGCGAGGCCGATGCCGCTGGTGCCGCCGGTGACGACGGCGACCTTGCCTTCAAGCTTGCGAGCCATGTCTGCAACTCCTCTGGACCATCGGGGAGGAAGATGTGGCCAGGGCGATCCCGTCAAAATAGAAAGGATTGCAAACCATCCTTGCAGGATTGCAAATGCCGGGGCTGCCGGATTTCGAAGGGCTGGCGATGGTCGCGGCGCTGGCGGAGGAGGGCTCCTTCGCCGCCGCGGCACGGTCGCTCGGCGTCTCGGTGGCGACGGTCTCCCGCGCAGTGGCGCGGCTGGAGGGGCGGCTGGGCGGCCGGGTCTTCAACCGCAGCTCCCGCCGCCTGGCGCTGACCGATCTCGGCCGCATCGTCGCCGAGCGGGCGGCCCGGGCCCGCAGCGAGGCGGAGGAGGCGGAGGCCGCCGGGCGCGAGCTGGCCAGCCAGCCGCGCGGCCTGGTCCGGCTTGCGGTGCCGATGTCCTTCGGGCTGCGCCGGGTCGCGCCGATCCTGCCGGGCTTCCTGCGGCGCTACCCGGATGTCGCCCTCGACCTGCATCTCAGCGACGCCGTCACCGACCTGGTCGGCGAGGGGTTCGATGCGGCGCTCCGCATCGCGGTGCTCGAGGACTCGTCGCTGGTGGCGCGGCGGCTCTGCCCGGTGGCGCGGATGGTCGTGGCCGCGCCGGCCTATCTCGCCCGCCACGGGCGGCCGCAGCATCCGCGGGAGCTCGCGGCGCATCGCTGCCTTGGCTACGCCTACCGCGCCCGGGGTGAGGCCTGGCGCTTCCTCGGGCCCGGCGGCGAGGAGGTTGCGGTCACCCCCACCGGCCCGCTGCGGGTGACGAATGTGGATGCCCTGCTGCCGACGCTGCTGGACGGGCTCGGCATCGCCGAGCTGCCGGATTTCGTGGCGGCGGAGCACCTCGCGGCGGGGCGGGTGGAGCTGGTGCTCCCCGCCTGGCGGATGGCGGCGGGCGGCCTCTACTTCATCACGCCCACCGCGCGCCACCGGCCGGCCAAGGTCGAGGTGCTGGCCGAGTTCCTGGCCGCCCGCCTCGCCGGCCCGGGTTGAGGCGGCGCCCCTACTCCTTCCAGGGATGGGCGGCCCAGAGCTTCTCGTAGTGCCCCTGCATCGCCACCAGCTCGCCGCGATACTCGTCCGGGCCGAGCAGGCGCAGCGGCAGGGCGAGCTGGGTGGCGGTGGCGGCCCATTCCGGATCGTCGACGGCGCGGCGGGCGGCATCCACCAGCCGGTCGAGCACCGGGCGGGGCAGGCCGGCCGGGGCGGCGAGGCCGCGCATCGAGCCCTCGACCACGTCGAAGCCCTGCTCGCGGAAGGTCGGCACATCGGCCATCACCGGCCAGCGCGCGGTGCCCATCTGGCCGAGCGGGCGAAGCTGGCCCTGGCGGAAATCGCCGATCGCCTCGCCAATATTGGTCACCGCGAGGTCGATCTGCCGCGCCAAGGTGGCGGTGCGGACCGGGGCGCCGCCGGCGAAGGGGATATGCAGGAATTTCGTGCCGGTGACGCGCTCCAGCGCCAGCACCGCCAGGTGGTCGTCGGAGCCGATGCCGGAGGTGCCGTAGCTCACCTGGCCGGGACGGCGCCGGGCCTCCTCCACCAGCCCGGCGACGTCGCGCAGCGGGCTGTCGGGCCGCACCCAGATGGCGCCTGGATCGTCGACGATGTTGAGGATCGGCGCGAAGTCGTCGAGGCGGAAGCGCGCCTGCGGCCGCTCGAGCGGGATGGTGACGATGGTCGGCGTGTTGATGAAGCCGATGGTGTAGCCATCCGGCTTGCTGCGGGCGAGCTCGGTGAAGCCGATCTCGCCCGAGGCGCCGGGGCGGTTGCTGACCACCACCGGCTGGCCGAGATACTTCTCCATGATCCGGGCGAGCGGCCGCGCCGCCGCATCCGTGCCGCCGCCGGCCGGGAAGGCCAGCACCATGGCGAGCGGGCGGTCGGGGAAGCCGGACTGGGCCCAGGCGGGCCGGATGGCGGGGGCGGCGAGCGGCAGGCCGGCCAGGCCGCCGATGAGGGCGCGTCTCTGCATGGGTGATCCTCCCGGTCTCCGCTTATGGGCGCGGCTACCGCGAGGATCGGATCATGCCGGCGGCGACGTTGCAACGATGCTGACGGGGCGGGCGACCATCCCGGCCTTCTCGCCCCGGCGGAAGCCGGCCGCCTCCTAGAAGCGGAAGGTCGCTTCCTGCGTCGTGCCGGTCAGCAGCATGGCCTTGGTGCAGCCGGCCGCCCAGGCGGCGGCGAGCGCCGCATCGAGCACGGCACGGCCATGGCCCTGGCGGCGATGCGCGGCATGGGTCACGACATTCTCGATGAAGGCATAGGGCCGGGTGCCGCGCGTCAGGTTCGGCACCTGGATCAGGGTGCAGCTGGCGATGGGCTCGCCTGCCTGCTCGGCGAGGAAGACGGTGAGGCCGGGCTGCACCAGCATCGCCTGCCAAGCCGCCTCGGCCGGCCCGGGCGGCGGCGCCGGGTCGGCCGGGTTCAGATGGCGGTAGAGGGCGAGGAGGCCGGGAAGATCCGCGGCGCGGGCCGGGCGGATGCTGCGGTCCATCGCTCCTCCGCGGCCGGGCGGGGCCCCCTACCCGTTCACCACCGTGCCGCCATTCGGGTGCAGCACCTGGCCGTTGATGTAGCTGCTGTCGCTCTCGGCCGCGAGGAAGATGTAGCTCGGCGCGCATTCGTCCGGCTGGCCGGGGCGGCCCATGCCGGAGGACTGGCCGTGCTTCGCCGTGCTCTCCTCGTCGAAGCTCGCCGGGATCAGCGGCGTCCAGATCGGGCCCGGCGCCACCGCATTCACCCGGATCTGCCGCGAGGGGTAGAGCTGCTGCGACAGGCTGCGGGTGAAGGCAAGGATGGCGCCCTTGGTCGAGGCATAGTCGATCAGCCCCGGGCTGCCCTTGTAGGCGGTGACGGAGGTCGAGTTCACGATGGCGCCGCCCTTCGGCATGTGCGCCAGCGCCGCCCGCGTCACCCAGAACATGCCGAGGATGTTGGTGCGGAAGGTGCGCTCCACCTGGTCCTCGGGGATCTCGGCGAAGTCGCCGCAGATATGCTGCTCGGCGGCGTTGTTCACCAGGATGTCGATGCGGCCGCCGAGCGCCTGCGCCGCCTCGGCCACGGCGCGGTGGACGAAGCCGCGGTCGCCGATGTCGCCGGCGATGGCGGTGCAGCGGCGCCCTTCGGCCTCGATCAGCCGCCGCGTCTCCCCGGCATCCTCGTGCTCGTCCTTGTAGAGGATGGCGACGTCGGCGCCCTCCTTGGCGAAGCCGATGGCGACCGCGCGGCCGATGCCGGAATCGCCGCCCGTCACCAGCGCGGTCCTGCCGGCGAGCTTGCCGCTGGCGCGCCAGTGCTCCATCCGATCCTGCGGGCGGGGGGTCATCTCCGTGGTGAGGCCGGGCTGGCGGTCCTGGCGTTGCGGCGGCTGGGGGGTCTGCTGGTCGTCGGGCATGGGGGTTCCTCCGTGCCGCGGCCAACGGGCTGATGCCGGCAGAGGTTGCCGCCGGCGAGTGGAACGGTCCCTTAAGACCTTCCGGGCATGCTGCGCGGGATGGACCAGACCGACGGCATCATCCCGCAGGCCGCCAGGTCGGGTGGGAGGCCAGGGCGCCCGCCCAAGGCCACTGCCTTCAAGCAGGCGATGGCCCGCGCCATGGAGGGCGCAGGGCCACCGGCCCGCCTGGCCGCGGCGCCGCGGCCGGCGGAGAATGCCTTCCATGCCCGCATCGCCCTCGCCGAGAGCAGCGCCCGCGCGCCCGGCCAGGGGCTCGGCGCCCGCAACCCGAGCTCCGGCGCCCTCGGCCGCCACCAGATCACGCCTCAGGCGCTGCGCGACCTCGGCTGGCAGGATGCCAGCGGGCAATGGACGGCGCTCGCGGCCCGGAACGGCGTGCGCTCCGAGGCCGATTTCCTCGCCAGCGCCCCGGCGCAGGAAGCCGCCATGGCGGCCTATCTCCGTCGCGCGGAGCAGCAGCTCGACCGCAATGGCAGCCTGGCGCGGGCGGGCAGCGCCGTCACCGGGATGGACGGGCAGGCCGTGCCGCTGACCGAGGCGGGACTGGTCGCGGCGGCGCACCGGCGAGGGGCGGGGAGCGTCGCGCGCTACCTGGCGCATCGCAGCGGCACGCCCGATGCGCCGCTGAGCCAGGCCGACCGCCGCGCCTTCGCCGCGGTGGAGGCCAGGCTCAGGGGCTTCGCGGCGCTGCCCTATGCGCTGGCGAGCAGGCCGGGCGGCCCGCAGAACGGCTGACGGGGCGGCGATCGGACGCAGCGCATCCGATCCCCTCGATCTCCCCGCGCCGAGCCGGCTTCAGGCGGTGCGGTCGCCGCCACCCGTCAAGGCCGCCTGCGCCGCGGCCAGGCGGGCAACGGGCACGCGATAGGGCGAGCAGGAGACGTAGTCGAGCCCGGCCTCCTCGCAGAACTGGATGGAGGCCGGGTCGCCGCCATGCTCGCCGCAGATGCCGAGCTTGAGGTCGCTCTTCACCCCCCTGCCCTTCTCCTTGGCGATCTTCACCAGCGCGCCGACGCCCTCCGGGTCGATCGAGATGAAGGGATCCTTCGGCAGGATGCCCTTCTCGACATAGAGCGGCAGGAACTTGCCGGCATCGTCGCGCGAGAGGCCGAAGGTGGTCTGCGTCAGGTCGTTGGTGCCGAAGCTGAAGAAGTCCGCGACCTCGGCGATTTTGTCGGCGATCAGCGCGGCGCGCGGCAGCTCGATCATCGTCCCGACGTAGTACTCGATCGTCTGGCCGCTCTCGGCGAAGACCTCCTTCGCCACTTTGTCGACCTGGGCGCGCGTGATCTCGAGCTCGCGGCGGGTGGCGACGAGCGGGATCATAATCTCCGGCACCGGCGCCGCGCCCGTCTCCTTCGCGGTGGCGACGGCCGCCTCGAAGATGGCGCGGGCCTGCATCTCGTAGATCTCTGGGTAGGAGATGCCGAGGCGGCAGCCGCGATGCCCGAGCATCGGATTGGCCTCAGAGAGGTCGGCGGCGCGGCGCTGCATGGTCAGCGGGTCGGTGCCGAGGGAGACGGCGATCTCGGCGATTTCCGCCTCGCTATGGGGGAGGAATTCGTGCAGCGGCGGGTCGAGCAGGCGGATCGTCACCGGGAGCCCCGCCATGATGCGGAACAGCTCGATGAAGTCGGCGCGCTGGAAGGGCAGCAGGCGGGACAGCGCCTCGCGCCGCCCCCCCTCGGTCTCCGACATGATCATCTGCCGCACCGCGCCGATGCGCTCCGGGTCGAAGAACATGTGCTCCGTCCGGCACAGCCCGATGCCCTCGGCGCCGAATTTGCGCGCCGTGTCGGCATCGAGCGGCGTCTCGGCATTGGTGCGGACCTTGAGGCGGCGGACGCCGTCGGCCCATTCCATCAGCGTGGCGAAGTCGCCGGAGAGCTGCGGCTCCACCATGGCGACAGAGCCAATGAAGATCTCGCCGGTGGCGCCGTCGAGGGTGATGATCTCGCCGCCGCGGATGGTCTGGCCGCCCGCCATCAGCATCTGCGAGGAATAGTCCACCGTGACGCCGCCGGCGCCGGCGACGCAGGGCCGGCCCATGCCGCGGGCGACGACGGCCGCATGGCTGGTCATGCCGCCGCGCGTCGTCAGGATCCCCCGCGCGGCATGCATGCCGTGGATGTCCTCCGGGCTCGTCTCGATGCGGACGAGGATGACGGCCTCGCCCTTCGCCGCCCGGGCCTCCGCCTCGTCGGCCGAGAAGACGACGGCGCCGCTGGCGGCACCCGGGCTGGCCGGCAAGCCCTTGGCGAGCAGCCGGCGCGGCGCCTTCGGGTCGAGCGTCGGGTGCAGCAGCTGGTCGAGCGCCGAGGGGTTCACGCGCTTGATGGCTTCGGTCCGGTCGATCAGCCCCTCGCGCGCCATGTCGACGGCGATCTTGAGGCTGGCGGCGGCGGTGCGCTTCCCGTTGCGGGTCTGCAGCATGTAGAGCTTGTTCTGCTGGACCGTGAACTCGATGTCCTGCATGTCCGCATAGTGCTGCTCGAGCTTGGCGCGGACGGCGACGAGTTCCTCATAGGCCTTCGGCATGGCGACTTCCATGCTGCGCTCGCCCGGCTTCGCCTTGAGTTGCGCCATGGGCTGCGGCGTGCGGATGCCGGCCACCACGTCCTCGCCCTGGGCGTTGATGAGGTACTCGCCGTAGAAGATGTTCTCGCCCGTCGAGGGGTCGCGGGTGAAGCAGACGCCGGTCGCGCAATCCTCCCCCATATTGCCGAAGACCATGGCCTGGACGTTGACCGCCGTGCCCCAATTGGCGGGGATGTCGTGCAGGCGGCGATAGGTGTTGGCGCGGGCGTTCATCCAGGAGCCGAAGACCGCGCCGATCGCCGCCCAGAGCTGCGCCTCGGGGTCCTGCGGGAAGGGCTTGCCGGTGACCTGAGCCACCATCTCCTTGTAGCCGGTGACGACCGTCTTCCAGTCATCGGCGGTGAGCTGCGTGTCCTCCTGGACGTCGCGGCTGATCTTCACCTCCTCGATGATCTCCTCGAAGCGGTGATGGTCGACGCCGAGCACGACGCTGCCGAACATCTGGATGAAGCGGCGGTAGCTGTCCCAGGCGAAGCGCGGGTCGCCGGAGGCGGCGGCGAGGCCGTCGACCGTCTCGTCGTTGAGGCCGAGGTTCAGCACGGTGTCCATCATCCCCGGCATGGAGACGCGGGCGCCGGAGCGGACGGAGACGAGGAGGGGCTTGCGGTGGTCGCCGAAGCGCATGCCGACGGCCTGCTCGATGAGGCCGAGGGCGGCGCCGACCTGGTCCTTCAGCTCCTGCGGGTACTGCTTCTCGTGGTCGTAGTAGTAGGTGCAGACCTCGGTGGTGATGGTGAAGCCGGGCGGGACGGGCAGGCCGATGCTGGCCATCTCGGCCAGGTTGGCGCCCTTGCCGCCGAGCAGGTTGCGCATCTCGGCCTTGCCCTCGTTATGGCCGGCACCGAAGCTGTAGACCCACTTGCTCACGGGCGAGTTCCTTGTGTTTGGCGAGGCGACAGGGCGCCGGTCAGGGCCGAGAGTGTGCCATTCCGGCGCCAATTCAACCTTCGATTTTTGAGAAGTCCGCGACCGCCTCCATGGCGGCGCAGAGGCGGCTGAGCAAACGCAAGCGGTTGGCGCGCAGTTTCGTATCCGGGTCGTTCACAACAACGGTTTCGAAGAAGGAATCGAGCGGGGCGCGGAGGGCGGCCAACGCCCCCATGGCGGCGAGGAAATCCTCGCGGGTCAGGGCGGCCGCGACCTCGGCCGAGCGGGCCTCGACGGCCCCGGCGAGCGCGGCCTCGGCGGGGAGGGCAAGCAGGGCGGGGCCGACCGGGCCGTCATGCGGGCCGTCCTTCCGCGTCTCGATGCGGAGGATGTTGGCGGCGCGCTTGTAGGCGGCGAGGAGGTTGGCGCCGTCGGGCGTCGCCAGCATGGTCTCGAGCGCGGCGGCGCGGGCGAGGAGGCGGACGAGGTCGTCATCGGGCGTCGCGCCGAAGATGGCGGCGACCAGGTCGTGGCGGGCGCCCTCGGCGCGGAGCTGGACGCGGAGGCGGTCGGTGAGGAAATCCAGCAGGCCGGCGGCGAAGGCGGCAACCATCGGCGGGTGCGTTGAGTCGGCAGGCGGCTGGAAGCCGGCGTTCAGCTTCTCGGCGGCGACCTCCATGCCGAATTCCGGGCTGGCGGTGCTGCCGGTGGCCTGCGGGTAGCCGAAGAAGGCTTCGCCGATCAGCCCGGCGAGGCCGAGGCGCAGCCCGCCCTCGCGAATCATGCGGATGACGCCGAGCGCCGCGCGGCGCAACGCGAAGGGGTCGCCCGAGCCGGTCGGCCGCTCGCCCACCGCGAAGAAGCCGGTGAGCTGGTCCAGCTTGTCGGCGAGCGCCACGGCGACCGAGACCGGCTCCGAGGGCACCGCATCGCCGGGGCCGAGGGGGCGGTAATGCGCGCCGATCGCCTCGGCGATGCGTGGGTCCTCGCCATCGGCCAGCGCATAGGTGCGGCCCATGATGCCCTGGACCTCGGGGAATTCGCCGACCATCCCCGTCGCCAGGTCGGCCTTGGCCAGGCGGCCGGCGCGGGCCGCCAGCGCCGGATCGGTCCCGACATGGGGGGCGATGAGGGCGGCGAGGCGCTCCAACCGCCGCACCCGCTCGCCCTGGGTGCCGAGCTTGGCGTGGAAGACCACGGCCTCCAGCTTCGGCAGGAACTCCTCCAGCCGCTGCTTGCGGTCCTGGTCGCGGAAGAAGCGGGCATCGGCCAGGCGGGCGCGCAGCACCCGCTCATTGCCGGCGATGATGACGGCGCCGCTATCCTCGGGGATGATGTTGGCGACGAGGGCGAAGCGCGGCGCCGGGCTTCCGTCCGGGTGGCGGAGCGCGAAGTAGCGCTGGTTCACCCGCATGGTGGTGCGCATCACTTCCGGCGGCAGGTCCATGAAGGCCGCGTCGATGGAGCCGAGCAGCGGCACCGGCCACTCCACCAGCCCCGCGACCTCGGCGAGCAAGCCGCGGTCGGGGACGACCTCCAGCCCCTCGCGAGCGGCGAGCTCGGCGATGCCGGCCTCGATCAACCTCTCCCGCTCCGCCGCGTCGGCGATGACGAAGCGCTGGCGGAGGCCGGCCTCGTACTCGGCGAAGGAGGTGACGGCGAAGGGCTCGGTGCCGGCGAGGATGCGGTGGCCCTCGGTGAGGTCGGCGGCCAGGATGCCATGCACTTGGTCCTCGCCATGGGCGAGGGGGAAGCGCACCGGGCGGCCATCGAAGAGGCAGAGCACGCGCTGCAGGGGGCGGACCCAGGCGAAGTCGCTGCTGCCCCAGCGCATGGATTTCGGCCAGGGGAAGCCGCGCAGCACGGCGGGGACAGCGCGGGCGAGAAGCTCCTCGGCCAGCGTCACCTCGCCGGGCTTGGCGAGGACCCAGAACTCACCCTCCTCCTTCAGCTGCTCGCGCGTCGCGCCATGCTTGCGGAGGAAGCCCTCCAGCGCCTGGGGCGGGGCGTTGCGGCGGGGGCCGCGCTCCTCCTTGCCCGGCGTCTCGGCACGGGCGGCCATCTCGCCGACCACGGCGATGCGGCGGGGGCCGGAGAGCGGGCGCGGCGGCTCCGGCATCAGCGGGCGCAGCTCGGCCTGGAGCAGGCGGGCGAAGTCCTCCGCCGCCCGGGCCTGCATGCGGGCGGGAATTTCCTCGGAGAAAAGCTCGATCAGCAATTCGGGCATCGGTTACAGCGCCGCTTTCACGTCGGTCCGGGCGAAGTCCTCGCCCTTGAACAGGAGAGGCTCGTTGCGATGCCTGGCAAGGGCATAGGCGAAGCAGTCGCCGAGGTTGAGGCCGGCCGGGTGGCGGCCCTTGCCATAGCGGCGCCAGCCATCCGCAGCCAGGGCAGCATGTTCGGCCGTGAAGGGGACGACCTCGGCCTTGGATAGCGCAAGGAGGGCATCCACCTCGATGCGCGCCTCGGGCCCGCCCCTGCCCTCCGAGACGAGCGCCAGCTCCACAAGGGTCGCTGAAGAGATGGCAACCTTGTCGGCGCGGGTGAGCGCGCCGGTGAAAGCCTCCCGCTCCGGCTCGCGCTGGAGGATGGCCATGAGGGCCGAGGTATCGAGGATCACTTGGGCAGCCCGTTCTCGTCGTAGAGATCGGAATGGTCGCTGGTGCTGCCGGGCGGGAAGAGCTTCGAGGCACGGTCGGAGATCGCGATGATGGCCTCGAAGCGCCGCTGCCGCTCCTCGTCCCGCGCCGCGGTCTCGCGCAGCAGGCGCTCGTGGACGGCGCGGCGGATGGCCTCGGTGGTGGTGGTGCCGATCAGCTCGGCCAAGGCCTTGGCCTCGGCGATCAACGCCTCGTCCTTGATGTTCAGCTGGCCCATGCGAGGCTCCGGGGTAGATCAAGGAAGGGCATTCTACCCTACCCCTCCCCCTTCAGCCACGCCTCGCAGCAGCCCTTCGCCAGCGTCCGCACCCGGCCGATATAGGCGGCGCGCTCGGTCACGCTGATGGCGCCGCGGGCGTCGAGCAGGTTGAAGCGGTGGCTGGCCTTGATGCACTGGTCATAGGCGGGCATCGCCAGGCCCTGCGCCAGGAGGGCGGCGCACTCCTGCTCCGCATCCTCGAAGTGGCGGAACAGCATCGGCACGTCGGCGAATTCGAAGTTGTGGGCGCTGTACTCGCGCTCGGCGCGGAGGAAGACCTCGCCGTACTTCACGCCCTCGTCATTGAAGTCGAGGTCGTAGATGCTGTCCTTGCCCTGGAGGTACATCGCCAGCCGCTCGAGGCCGAGGGTCAGCTCGCAGCAGGGCACGGCGCAGGGGATGCCGCCGACCTGCTGGAAATAGGTGAACTGCGTCACCTCCATCCCGTCGCACCAGACCTCCCAGCCGAGGCCCCAGGCGCCGAGCGTCGGGCTCTCCCAATCGTCCTCGACGAAGCGGAAGTCATGGACCCTGGGGTCCATCCCGAGCGCGCGGTAGGCATCGAGCAGCAGGGATTGCGGGTCGCGCGGGCTCGGCTTCAGGATCACCTGGTACTGGTAGTAGTGCTGCAGCCGGTTGGGGTTGTCGCCGTAGCGGCCGTCGGAGGGGCGGCGGCTCGGCTGCACATAGGCGGCCTTCCAGGGCTTCGGGCCGAGGGCGCGGAGCGTCGTCGCCGGGTGGAAGGTGCCGGCGCCCACCTCCATGTCGTAGGGTTGCAGGATGAGGCAGCCCTGCGCCGACCAGAAGGCATGCAGGCGGAGGATGATGTCCTGGAAGCTCGGCGGCTTCGGGCGGAGGGCGGGGGAGGCCAGGCTCTGCATGCGGCGCCTTTTGCCACGGCCCCGCTCGCGAACATAGTGGGGCACCAACAGAGCGGGCGATCCCATGACCGAGACCGAAACACTGATCCGCGCCTACTACGCCGCCTTCGCCGCCGGCGACCGCGGGGCGATGCTGGCCCTGCTGGCCGAGGACGTGGCGCATGAGGTGAACCAGGGGCCGCGGCAGGTGGGGCGCGAGGCCTTCCGCGCCTTCCTCGCCCATATGGATGCCTGCTACCGCGAGAGCATCCGCGACCTGGTGGTGATGGTGGACGGCACCGGCGGCCGGGCGGCAGCGGAGTTCATCGTCGAGGGAGAGTACCTCGCCACCGATGCCGGCCTGCCGGAGGCGCGCGGCCAGCGCTACAGCCTGCCGGCCGGAGCCTTCTTCGCCCTCGAGGGCGGGCGGATTGCGCGGGTGACGGTCTACTACAACCTCGAGGACTGGATCCGGCAGGTCTCCGCCTAGAGCCCGAGGCGGGCCCAGGCGGCGCGCTCCTCGGCGGCGGCGATCACGGCCTCGGCGGAGAGGCCGGGGAGCAGGCGGCGCAGCAGCGAAGGGCGGCGGATGCCGAAGGGGACGAGCTTCGCCTTGGGGCCGAAGCGTCGCTTCACCTCCTCCGCCGCATCGCCGAGGCGGTCGGCAAGGCCAAGCTCCACCGCACGCCGGCCGGGCCAGAAGCGGCCGGTGAAGAGCTCCTCGGCCGGGGCCTTCAGCCGCTCGCCGCGGCGGGAGGCGACCCAGTCGCGGAACTCGCCATGCAGCTCGCCGAGCAGGGTGTCGAGCCGGGCGACATCCTCCGGCCGCTCCGGGGCGAAGGGGTCGAGGAAGCTCTTCTCGCTCCCGGCGGTGTGCATCCGCCGCTCGATGCCGAGGCGCTGGATCGCCCCCTCCAGGCCGAAGCCCGCGGCGATGACGCCGATCGAGCCGAGGATGGAGGCCGGGTCCGCCACGATCTCATCCGCGGCGCAGGCGATCCAGTAGCCGCCGGAGGCCGCGGCATCCTCGACGCAGGCGATGACGGGGAGCCGCTTCTCCTCCGCCAGGCGGCGGATGTGGCGGGCGATGAGGCTCGACTGCACCGGCGAGCCGCCGGGGGAGTTGATGACGAGGAAGACGGCCGCCGCCCGCTTCAGCGCGAAGGCGCGCTCGAGCGCCGGGGCGATGCCGGCGAGGCTCAGCCCGCCGCCGAAGCCGGGCCGGGGGGTGATCGTGCCCTGGAGGCGCACCAGGGCGACGCGCGGGTCGCGGGAGAGGAGGGGGAGGGTGAGGGGCATGCGCGCAAGACATGCCCGCGCCGGCGCCGGCATCAAGCCCCGGCCACGCGCTCTTGCCCTGGCGCCCGGCCTTCGCCAGCCTGCCGCCGAAGCAAGGGGAGAAGGCCAGGATGTTTGATTTCAAGGGCAAGCGGGTGGTGGTCTGCGGCGGCAGCCGGGGCATCGGCCGCTCCATCGCGCTCGGCTTCGCAGGGGCCGGCGCCGCGGTCTCCATCTGCGCGCGGAGCGCCGGGCCGCTGGAGGCCACGCGGGCGGAGCTCGCGGCGCATGGCGTCCAGGCCCATGCCGCGCCCTGCGACCTCGGCGACGGACCGGCGGTGAAGGCCTATGTCGCAGCGGCGGCCGAGGCGCTCGGCGGGATCGACGTGCTGGTGAACAATGCCAGCGGCTTCGGCTCGCAGGACACCGAGGAGCATTGGGCGCAGGGCCTCTCGGTCGATGTCATGGCGACCGTCCGGGCGACGCATGCCGCCCTGCCCTTCCTCGAGCGGGCGCGGGGCAGCATCCTCAACGTCTCCTCCATCTCGGGCTACCGGCCCTCGGTGCGGACGCCGGCCTATGCGGCGGTGAAGGCGCTGCTGATCAACTACACCGCCTCCCAGGCGGCGATGTATGCGCCGAAGGGCATCCGGGCGAATGCGGTGGCGCCGGGCTCCATCGAATTCCCCGGTGGCTCCTGGGAGCAGCGGCGGACCTCCGACCCCAAGCTCTATGGTGCCATCCTCGGCAGCATCCCCTTCGGCCGCATGGGCACGCCGGAGGAGGTGGCGAATGTCGCGCTCTTCCTGGCAAGCCCGCTGGCCGGCTGGGTGACGGGCCAGACCATCGTCGTCGACGGGGGCCAGATGCTCTGACCCTCTCCCCATGGCGTCGCTGCGCGAGGCCATGGGGGCGCCTCAGGTTGCGGACGGCCAGCCGTCTCGGAGAAGCATGATGGACACTGCCGGCCGCATCCTCGTCGTCAACCCGAACTCCTCCCTCTCCTGCACGGCGGGGATCGCGGCGGCGCTGGCGCGCTTCGGCACGCTCGCGCGGTTCGAGGTGGTGCGGTTGGAGGAGGGGCCGCCGGCGATTGCCAGCTGGCGGGACTGGCATTCGGTCGCCGAGCCGCTCTGCCGGCTGGTGGAGCGGGAGGAGGCGGCGGCCTACGTCATCGCCTGCGTCTCCGACCCCGGGCTGGAGGCGGTGCGCAGCGCGACGCGGCGGCCGGTGCTGGGGATGTTCCGCAGCGCGGTCGCGGCGGCGATGGTGCGGGCCGAGCGCTTCGGCGTCATCGGCTTCGTCGCGGCGAGCGAGGCGCGGCAGCGCCTGGCGCTGCGAGGGATGGGGGTGGAGGAGCGGCTGGCCGGCTGGACCCCGCTCGACCTGCCGATGGAGGTGCTGACCGACCCGGAGGCGCCGCGGGCGCGTATCCGCGAGGCGGCGCGGGCGCTGGCGTCTGCGGGGGCGGGCGCGATCGTGCTGGGCTGCACCGGGATGGCCGGGCATGTCGCCGCGGCGGAGGATGCCGCGGGGCTCCCGGTGATCGAGCCCTGCGCGGCGGCAGGGGCGATGGCGCTGCTGGCCACCGCCCCCGGTTGACGCGGCCTTAGATGCCGGACTTCTCGCCCTGGGTCTCGAGCTGGATGTAGCGCTGGACCGTCTGCGGCAGGTTCTGGCCGACGAACTCGGCCATCTTCACCTCCTCCTGGAGGCTCTGCTGCAGGAGGCCGAGGCCCTCCTGGTCGCCCGCCGCCTGCGCCATCTCCATGAGGCCGCGATAGGATGCGATCTCGAAATGCTCGAAGGCGTAGTTGGCGAAGGTGTTCTTCAGGATCTCGTCCTGCATCGGGGCATGCGCCATCGCGGCGAGATTGCCCATCAGCCCGGTGCCGAAATCCTTCAGCGCGGAATGGCTGGTGCCGAGCCGCTCGAGGATCTGCTCCAGGCGCTGGGCCTGGACCTGGCTCTCCTCGATATGCGACTTCAGGCGGGCCGCCATCTCCGGGTAGCTCTCGATGCGCTCGACCTGGCGCTCGAGCAGCTGCACCGCCTGCTTCTCGAGGGCATGGGCGTTCTTGAGGCCGGTGATGTAAATGTCCTGGGCGCTGCTTGCCATGAGGTGTCTCCTGTGTTTCCTGCGCAAGAACAGCGTCGGGCGGGGGGCGGTTCCCGATGGGGGGGGACCGTTCCGGTCGCATGACTCGGGACCCGGGAACGCCGGACGGGGTTATGGCGCTCTCCCGGCATGGAAGAGGACAGGCCAATGCGCTGGGATGCGACGACCTCCGGCGCCGGCAAGGCGCCCCGCTTCGTGCCGGCGCCGCTTGGCACGGCGGTCTGGCGCGGACTCCGCAACCGCTGCCCCTATTGCGGCGTCGGGCGGGTCTTCGCCGGCTACCTGTCGCTGGTGCCGGAATGCAGCAACTGCCACGCGCCGCTCGGCCGCCTGCGGGCGGATGACGCGCCGCCCTACTTCACCATCTTCCTCGTCGGCCACATCCTGGTCCCGCCCGTTTTCTGGGTGGAGAAGGCCTATGAGCCGCCGATGTGGGTGCACATGGTCGTCTGGTTGCCTCTCTTCACCATCCTCTGCATCCTGCTGCTGCGGCCCATCAAGGGCGGGGTGGTGGGGTGGATGAGCACGCTCGGGATCGTCTCGGTGGAGGATGACGAGGAGGAGGAGGCGCCGGCCCCGGCCCCGCCCCCGTTGCGCGGGCTGCCCGACCGGAATGCCTGAGCCAGCGGACGCGGCGCGGCGGATTGCCCAGCTGGAGCTGCCGGATGCCAGCCCCCTCCCTTCGGCCTATGCCGAGGCGGACCGGCGCCAGGCGGTGCAGGACCTGCTGGCCGGCAACAGCTTCGACCCGCTCGGCGTGCCGGGCGGGCCCTTCGTGCTGCATCTCTGCGTGCGGGACGGGCGGCTGGTCTTCGACATCCGCGACGAGGCGGAGGTGGCGGTGCGGGCCGTGGCGCTGGCGCTCGGCCCCTTCCGACGGCTGATCAAGGACTACCACATGATCGTCCAGAGCCATGAGCAGGCGGTCAGCGAGGGCGGGCACGAGGCGCGCATCCAGGCCATCGACATGGGCCGGCGCGGGCTGCACAACGAGGGCGCGGCATTGCTCGTGGAGCGGCTGGAAGGCCGCATCGGCCTCGACTTCGAGACGGCGCGGCGGCTCTTCACCCTGGTCTGCGCGCTGCACCAGCGGATCTAGCGGGCATCCCATCCATGAAGATCAACGGCACCCCCTATCGCAGCGTCTGGGTGGACCCGGAAGATGGCTGGTCCGTCCGCATCTTCGACCAGACCAGGCTGCCCTGGTCGGTGGACATGCTCCGCCTCGCCACCTGGGAGGAGGCGGCGCATGCCATCCGCTCCATGCAGGTGCGCGGGGCGCCGCTGATCGGGGCCGTTGCCGCCTATGGCGTGGCGCTGGCGATGCGGGCCGACCCGGCCTCGCTCGACCGGGTGCTGCCGGCGCTCAACGCGACCAGGCCGACGGCGATCAACCTGCGCTGGGCGCTCGACCGGCAGCGCGCCCGGCTGCACAACCTGCCCGTCGAGGCGCGGGCGGAGGCGGCCTATGCCGAGGCGGCCGCCATCGCCGACGACGATGCCGAGACCTGCCGGCGCATCGGCGAGAACGGGCTGCCGCTGTTGGCCGAGGTTGCGGCGCGCAAGGGCCGCGTCAACGTCCTCACCCATTGCAATGCCGGCTGGCTGGCAACCGTCGACTGGGGTACGGCGCTGGCGCCGATCTACATGGCGCATGACGCCGGGCATGCCGTGCATGTCTGGGTCGACGAGACCCGGCCGCGCAACCAGGGCGCGGCGCTGACCGCCTTCGAGCTCGGCGCGCATGGCGTTCCCCACACCGTCATCGCCGACAATGCCGGCGGGCACCTGATGCAGCACGGCGATGTCGACATCTGCATCGTCGGCACGGACCGGGTGACGCGCCAGGGCGACGTCGCCAACAAGATCGGCACCTACCTCAAGGCGCTGGCGGCGCGGGACAACGGCATCCCCTTCTGGGTGGCGCTGCCGCATTCGACGCTCGACTGGCGCGTCAGGGACGGCGTCGCCGAGATCCCGATCGAGGAGCGGTCGGGGGCCGAGGTGACGGAGCTCACCGGCCGCACCGCGGACGGGCGGATCGAGACGGTGCGGGTGGTGGCCGAGGGCAGCGCCGCCGCGAACCCGGCCTTCGACGTGACCCCGGCACGGCTGGTGACGGGGCTCATCACCGAGCGCGGCCGCTGCGAGGCGAGCGAGCCGGCGCTCGCCGCCATGTACCCGGAACTCGCCGGGCCGTAGAGGCCCGGCCACCTTGACTCGTGCGTTCCGGAAAGAATTGTATTCGATGTGAAATCCGACCGTCATCCGCCGGCTATGCTGCGGCTGCATGGTCCGCCGCCGCGTGGTTCGAGGGGGTTGACGAATGATGCGCAAGACCCGGCTTCTGGCGGCTGGCATTCTGCTTTCGATGGCGACACGGCCCGTCCAGGCGCAGGATGCGGCGCGGATGGAGGCGATCGAGCGGCAGCTGCGCAGCCTGCAATCGGAGCTGGCCCGGCTGCGGCGCGAGGCGGCGACGGCCCGGCAGGAGGCGGAGCGCAGCCGGGCGGAGACGCGGGAGACGCAGCGGCGCCTCGACACCGCGCCGCCCCCGCCCGTCGTCGCCGCGGCGCCGGCCCCGTCGCGGCTGGAGCCGGAATACGGCCGCCTCACCTTCCCCAACAACCGCCCGACCTTCACCTCCCCCGACGGGCGCTTCGCCGCCTCGCTCGGCGGCCAGTTCCAGTACGATATCGGCGGCTACCTGCGGGACGCGCCGGGCACGCCGAACAACCGCGGGGTGCGCGACCTCGACACCTTCGGCCAGAACCTCCGCCGCGCGCGGCTGCTGTTCAGCTTCAAGTACGACGACTTCGTCTTCAACATCACGCCGGATTTCGGCGGCTCGCCGGACGGGACGCCGACGCTCTACGAGGCGAATTTCAACTGGAGCCCGGTCCGGCCGCTCACCCTGACCCTCGGCTATTACAAGCCCTGGTACACGCTTCAGGACTCGATGAGCACGAACGACTTTCTCTTCCTGGAGCGGCCGAGCATCGTCGAGATCGCCCGCAACATCGCCGCCAGCGATGGCCGTTCCTCGGTGGGCGGGCGCTGGGCGGAGAACCGTTGGTTCGCTGCGGCATACCTGACGGGGAACACCTACGGCAGCAACACACAGAACCAGGGCACGCCGGACCAGACCGGCGGCACGGCGCGCATCGCCGGGCGGCCGGTCGCCAACGACGACATGGACCTGCATCTCGGCCTCTCCGGCAACATGGCCTTCGACATCCGCCGCACCTCGAGCGGGCAGACCCTGCAGCTGCGCGACCGGCCGGAGCTGCGGATCGACCAGTCGCGGCTGATCGACACCGGCGCGCTCAATGCCGACAGCGCCTATGCCTGGGGCCCGGAATTCGGCCTGCGCTGGCGGAATTTCCTGGTGCAGGGCGAGTATATCCGCATCGGCGTCGAGCAGTCCTCCGCCGGCGCCACGCCGCGGCCGGACCTGCATTTCGACGGCGGCTATGTGGAGGCGAGCTGGGTGCTGACCGGCGAGCCGCGGCGCTACAGCGCCTCCAGCGCCGCCTTCTCCCGGCCCAGGCCGCGCAACCCCTTCAGCCTGCGCGAGGGCGGCTGGGGCGCCTGGGAGGCGATGGCCCGCTACAGCGTCGCCGACCTGAACGACAAGGTGACGCGGGGCACGGCAGCCTCCGTCACCGGCGGCGTGTATGGCGGGCGCCAGGAGGTGGTGGGGCTCGGGCTGAGCTGGTACCCGAACACCCTGCTGCGCTTCATGCTGGACTGGAACATCGTCAATGTGGACCGGCTGAACGCGGCCGGCACGACGCAGGTCGGCCAGCGCTTCCACACCATCGCGCTGCGGTCCCAGTTCGCCTTCTGAGCCGCGACGGGCGGCCTCAGCGGCCGTAGAGCGCCGGGACCGGATGGCGGTCCCGGCTGGTGCGCTCCAGGATCAGCAGCCCGGCGATCAGCATGCCGCCGGCACCGCAGGCCGCCCAGAAGGCCAGCATCGGCGGCACGCGGCCGGGGGTGAAGGCATCCGACAGCAGCAGGGCGACCAGGGCGCAGACCACAGCCAGGGCGGCGCCGATCAGGCTGCAGGCGATCCGTTGCATGCTCAGTTGCTCCATTCATCGAGGGCCAGCCGGCCCGTGCGATGGTAAGAACACCTGGGGCTTGGCGGTTTCGGGCCGGTGTTGAGGCGATTTCGTGGCAAGCTCCCCGGTTGCGCGACGGCACCGAATGCCGGATCGTACCGTCCCGACGCCTGCCGGGAGCCCTCGTCCATGATCCGTGCCCTCCTTGCCGCCCTGCTCGGTGCCGGCCTGCTGGCCGCGCCGGCCCTCGCCCAAACCACCGTCGGCGCGCCGGCCGGCAGCCAGCCGCCCTTGCGCTGCGCGGTGGACGGCACCTTCGCGCCGCATGCCTTCCCGAGCCTCCAGGGCGGGGTGCAGGGCTTCCAGATCGACCTCTTCGATGCCGTGGCGAAGCGGCTGGGCCGTTCGCTCGTCATCGACAGCGCCAGCTTCTCCGGCCTCATCCCGGCAATGAATGCGGGGCGCTACGACTTCCTCTGCGCCCCCACGACGGTGACGCCGGAGCGCGCCCAGAGCCTGCTCTTCACCGAGGGCTATCTCTGGACCGAGCTGCAATTCGGCATCAGGCGCGGCAGCACGCCGATCCGCTCGGAGGAGGACCTGCGCGGCAAGACGGTGAGCGTGAACAAGGGTACGCCCTACGAGCAGTGGGTGCGCAACAATGCCGAGCGGCTGGGGCTCACGCTGCTCGCCTTCGACACCCAGCCGGATGCGGTGCAGGCGGTGCTGCAGGGCCGCGCCTATGCCAACCTTTCGGGCAACACGGTGATCAAGTACTCGGCCGCGCGCACGCCGCAATTCATCGCCGACTTCGTCCTGCCGGGCACGCGCTTCCATTGGGCGACGCCGGTGCGGCAGGACAACGCGGCGATGCGCGCCCAGCTCGAGGAGGCGATCGAGTGCCTCAAGAAGGACGGCACCATCGCCCGCCTGTCCGAGACGTGGTTCGGCGCGGCGCCGAAGGAGGACGATGCGGAGCGCGTCGCCTTCCCCGGCTACGGCCCGCCCAACCTGCCTGGCTACGATGCGACGCCGGTGCGCGCGGCCTGCGGGTAGCCATGCCGGCAACGGGGGCGCCGATCGTCGAGGCGCGCGGCATCCACAAGCATTTCGGTGCCCTGCACGTGCTGAAGGGCGTCGACCTCGTGGTACGGGAGCGCGAGCTGGTCTTCGTCATCGGGCCGAGCGGCTCCGGCAAGTCGACGCTGCTGCGCTGCCTCAACCGGCTGGAGGAGCCGAGCGGCGGCGCCATCACCGTCGACGGCATCGACATGCTCGACCGCCGCACGGACCTCAACAAGGCCCGGCAGCGGATCGGGATGGTCTTCCAGTCCTTCAACCTCTACCCGCACATGACCGCGCTCGGGAACGTGGCGCTGGCGCTGCGCCGCGTGCAGGGCCTGTCGCGGGCGGCGGCGGCGGCGCGGGCGCAGCAGGCACTCGACCGGGTGCACCTGGCGGACCGGGCGGGGCACTATCCGGGCCAGCTCTCCGGCGGGCAGCAGCAGCGCGTCGCCATCGCGCGGGCCATAGCGCTCGAGCCGCGCGTCATGCTGTTCGACGAGCCGACCTCTGCCCTCGACCCAGAGCTGGTCGGCGGCGTGCTCCAGGCGATGCGGGAGCTGCGCGAGAGCGGCATGACCATGGTGGTGGTCAGCCACGAGATGGGCTTCGCCCGCGCCGCCGCCGACCGCGTCGTCTTCATGGATGGCGGCCGGATCGTGGAAGAGGGACCGCCCGAGGCGATCTTCGGCAACCCGCGGCAGGAGCGGACGCGCGCCTTCATCGGCCAGATCACGCGCCACTAGCATGAGCAATTGGGACCGCTTCCTCGACAGCTTCTTCAATGCGCGGGTGGCGGCGGAGTACCTGCCGAAGATCATCGAGGGGTTCTGGCTCACCGTCCTGCTGGCGCTCTGCATCATCCTCACGGGCGTCGCGGCGGGGCTGGCGCTGGCGGTGCTGCGGAGCCTCGGCATCCGGGTGCTGAACTGGGCGATCATCTTCCTGGTCGACCTGTTCCGGGCGCTGCCGCCGCTCGTCGTCATCGCCCTCCTGTATTTCGGGCTGCCGGCGGCGGGGCTCTCGCTCTCCGGCTTCGCCGCGGCCTGGCTGTCGCTCTCGCTGGTGCTGATGGCCTTCACCGAGGAGATCTTCTGGGCCGGCATCACCGCCGTGCCGAAGGGGCAGTGGGAGGCGGCGCGGAGCACGGGGCTCGGCTTCCTCGACACCTTCGGCCTCGTCGTGCTGCCGCAGGCGGTGCGGATGGTGATCCCGCCGCTGACCAACCGGACCATCGCCATCACCAAGGGGACGGCGCTGGCGAGCGTGGTCGCGGTGCAGGAGATCCTGGGCGCGGCGCAGGCGGGCGTCTCCTTCAGCTTCAACCCAACCCCGCTGACGCTCGGGGCGCTGGCCTATCTGGTGCTGTTCCTGCCCGTCGTGATCCTCGGCCGCTGGGTCGAGACGCGCTTCGCCTGGAAGCGCTGAGCCATGCGACCGCGGAGGCCCGCAGCGCGGCGAGGACCGGAGCGTCAACCGCATGGCCCTTGAACCATGACCTTCGACGACTTCCTCCAGGCCTTCTTCTCGCTCGAGATCCTGCGGCAGGCCTGGCCGATCCTCTGGGCCGGGCTGCTCAACACGCTGCTGCTCTCGGTGGTCGTCGTGCCGCTCGGCTTCCTCGGCGGGATGGCCCTCGCCCTGCTCGGCACGGTGCGGAGCCGCTGGGTGCGCTGGCCCCTGATCGCCTGGGTCGACCTGTTCCGCTCGCTGCCGCCGCTGGTGCTGCTGGTCTTCGTCTATGCCGGGCTGCCCTTCGCCGGGCTCGAGGTGACGGCGCTGACGGCGGTCGCCATCGGCTTCTTTCTCAACACGGGCGCCTATTACGGCGAGATCCTCCGCGCCGGCATCGAGAGCGTGCCGCGCGGCCAGGTGGAGGCGGCGCGCTGCACCGGCCTCACCGCGGCGCAGGCGATGACCCATGTCGTGCTGCCGCAGGCGGTGCGGAACGTGCTGCCGGACCTTATCTCCAACACGCTGGAGGTGGTGAAGCTCACCTCCATCGCCTCGGTGGTGGCGTTGCCGGAGCTGCTCTTCCAGGCGCGGCAGGCGCAGAGCGTGACCTACAACGCAACGCCGATCATGGCCGCCGCGGTCGTCTACTTCATCCTGCTCTGGCCCGTGGTGCGCCTGCTGTCGCGGCTGGAGAACCGCCAGATCGCCGGGCGGCGCTGAGCTACCTCAGCGCGTAGACGTCATAGGTCGGACCGCTCGGCGGGCGCTGGCCGATGCCGACGGCGAGGATGCGGTTGAGCCAGGCCAGCGGCGCCGCGCCGGTCTCGAAGCGGATGGCGGTGCGGAAGTAGTACTCGGCCGGATCCACCGCCTCGCCCGCATTCAGCCGCGCCAGCACCTCGGGCGCCGCGGTGCGGATGCCGCTGTAGTGCATGAAGACGTGGTGGCCCTCGACGGACTTGATGGTCAGGCGCACATCCATATGCGCCGTGCCGTCCGGGTCGACGCGCAGCCAGTCGGCCGCCGTGCCGGGCAGGATCTCGCCGGTGAGGGCCGGCCCCTCGATGCGGCCGCCGGTGACGGGGACGACGCGGAGGTCGCCGCTGCGCGTGGCGCCGACGGGCTGCGGCGCGCCGACCGTGAGCGTTGCGCGGAAGAGGAATTCGGTGATGAGCGGCAAGGGGGTCATGGCCTTGCCCCTCAGCGCTGCCGCCAGGGAAGGCCCTCGGCCTTCCAGCCGGCGACCTGGCCGCGATGCCCCTCCTCGTCCGGCGGGCCCTCGAACCCGTCGGCCACGTTGAAGGCATGCGGGAAGCCGACCGTTTGCGCCGCCTGCCCGGCGGCGAGGCTGCGCACGCCGGAGCGGCAGATGAAGTGGAGCTTGTTCTCCGCCGTCAGCCCCGCCTTGCGCAGCTGCTCGGCGAAGGCGCCGTTCACCTGCATGGAGGGGTAGACCTGCCAGGGAATGAGCAGGAGCTGCTTGCCCGTCTCGGTGATGTCCGGCAGGCCGACGAAATTCCACTCGGCATCGGTGCGCACGTCGATGAGGACGGCGGCAGGGTCCTCAAGCAGCGCCTGCCAGGTGGCGCGGGGGTGGATATCGGGCACACCGGGCATGGCGGCGTCTCCTGGATTGGTCCAGGCCGGAGCATGGGCGGGTCCGGCGCGGAGGGCAATGCGGGCCGCCGGTTGACCGGCCCCGGGCCAGGCCCGACCATTCGGCGATGGACGCTCCGATCCGCCTCGGCATGCTCACCCCCTCCTCCAACACCGTGCTGGAGCCGGTGACGGCGGCGATGCTCGCCGGCCTGCCCGGGGTGACGGCGCATGTCGCCCGCATCCGGGTGGTGGCGATCGGGCTCGATGCCGGGTCCCGGGCGCAGTTCGACGCCGGGCCGATGCTGGAGGCGGCCGGGCTGCTGGCGGATGCCAGGGTGCAGGCGATCTGCTGGAACGGCACCTCCGGCGCCTGGCTCGGGCTGGAGCAGGATCGGGCGATCTGCGAGGCCATCACCCGGGCGACCGGCATCCCGGCGGTGACGGCGACGCTCGCGCTGATGGAGGCGCTGGCGCTGCTCGGTGCACGGCGCATCGGGCTCGTGACGCCCTATCTCGGCGCGGTGCAGCAGGCGATCGTCGCGCGCTGGGCTTCGGCCGGGCTCGAGGTGGTGGCGGAGCGGCACCTGGAGGATCCGGGCAATTTCAGCTTCGCCGAGCATCCGGAGGCGCTGGTCGCGCAGCTGGTGCGGGAGGTGGCCGCGGCGCGGCCGGAGGCGATCGCCATCCACTGCACCAATTTCCGCGGGGCCGGGGCGGTGGCGGCGCTGGAGGCTGAGACCGGCATCCCGGTGCTGGACAGCGTGGCCGTGGCGCTCTGGGGCAGCCTGCGCGCGGCAGGCCTGCGGACGGTGGGGCTTGCCGGATGGGGGCGGATCTTCCGTCTCGGCGACGCGGCCCGGGAAGACCGGCAGTCTCCCTCTTGGTCGCCGACGGGCTAAGGCCCGCCCGACTAGCCTGGGATCACGGCCAGCACGGATGGCATCCTGCTCGGCTGAGCAGCTTGCGGCCAAGGATGTTATAACATAACATCTCACCATGAGACGTTTCCTGGCGCTGCCCTTCGCCCTGCTCCTGCCCCTCCCCGTCCTGGCCCAGGAAGCGCCGATGGCGGAGCTGCCGGAGATGGTGGTGCAGGCCCAGCGCGCCGCCGCGGCCCGGCAGGGCATCCTCGCCCGCTTCGGCGCGCGGGAGGTGACGGTGGACCGCCAGACCATCGAGGGCCTGCCCGGCGGCGCGAACCAGCCGCTCAACCAGATCCTGCTGCAGACGCCGGGCGTGGTGCAGGACGGGCTCGGCGACATCCATGTCCGCGGCGAGCACCGCAACCTGCAATACCGGCTGAACGGCGTGCAGCTGCCGGAGGGCATCTCCGGCTTCGCCCAGGTCTTCGATGCGCGCTCGCTGCGCAGCGTGTCCGTCCTGACCGGCGCCCTGCCGGCGCAATTCGGCTTCCGCACCAATGCGGTGATCGACCTCGAGACGCGGACCGGCGCGCTCGACCCGGGCGGCAGCATCGGCGTCTATGGCGGGGCGCGCGGCACGATCCAGCCGCATGCGAGCTGGGCGGGGCTCGTCGGGCCGTGGGATGTCTTCGTCACCGGCAGCTTCCTGCGCAGCGACCAGGGCATCGACAACCCGACCAGCTCCTGGAGCGCCATCAACGGCACTACCCAGCAGACGCGCGGCTTGGCTTATGCGGCGCGGCAACTCGACGACACGACGCGTCTCTCGCTCATCGCAGGCACCTCGCTGAGCCGCTTCCGCATCCCGGTGACGCGGGGGCAGGAGCCGGCCTTCACCGCCTTCGGCGTCTCCGACTTCGACAGCGCCGACCTGCGCGCGCGGCAATGGGAGCGGAATTGGTACGGCATCGCCGCCCTGCAGAAGAGCTACGGCGATGTCGACCTGCAGATCGCGCCCTTCATCCGCTATTCCTCCATCCGCTACGTGCCGAGCACCGTCGGCGAGACGGTGTTCAACGGCAGCGCGGCGGATGTCTTCCGTGCCAGCACGGCGATGGGCGTGCAGGCGGATGCCGCCTGGCGCGTCGCGCCGGACCACACCATCCGCATCGGCCTCCAGGCGCAGGGCGAGCGGGCGCAGTTCCGCAGCACGACCACCGCCCTGCCGCTCGACGCGGATGGGGCACCGGTCGATGAGCCGCTCGGGATCGGCGACCGCTACGGGCGCACCGGCTGGCTCTATGGCGGCTACGTGCAGGACGAATGGCGGATCACGCCGCGCCTGACGCTGAATATCGGCGTCCGCTGGGACCAGATGGTGCAGTTCGTCGCCGCCGGCCAGGTCTCTCCGCGCGTCAACATGGTCTGGAGGCCGAACGAGACCACGACCATCCATGCCGGCTATGCGCGCACCTTCACCCCGCCGCAATTCGAGCTGGTTCAGGCCGGCTCCATCGCCCGATACGAGGGCACGACGGCGGCGCCCCTCAGCCTCGAGAATGGCCTCGCCCGGCCGGAGCGCGCCCATCGCTTCGATGTCGGCATCTCGCAGCGCATCGGGCCGCGGCTGACGGTCGGCGTCGATGCCTACTACAAATCCGTCCGCGACCTGCTGGATTTCGGCCAGTTCGGCGCGGCGCCGATCTTCACGCCCTTCAACTTCCGCCAGGGGCGGGTCTACGGCGTGGAGTTCTCCGGCAATTGGCGCGGCGACCGCTGGCTCGCCTATGCCAACCTGGCGTTGAGCCGCTCCGTCGGGCGCGACCTGCGCTCGGGGCAGTTCGCCATCGAGCCGGATGAGCTGGCCTATATCGCCGGCAAGTATGTGCGCACGGACCATGACCAGCTCGTCACCGGCTCGGCGGGCGCGATCTGGCATGCGTGGGAGGGCGGGCGGCTCTCCATTTCGATGCTCTATGGCAGCGGGCTGCGCCGCGGCTTCGCGGCGACGGAGAAGGTCGACCCTTACGCCACCTTCAACCTTGGCCTGAGCCAGGACTTCACCGGGCCGGATCGCGGGCGCTGGACGGCGCGGATCGACCTGATCAACGTCTTCGACTCGATCTACCAGCTGCGCGACGGCACCGGCATCGGCCTCGGCGCGCCGCAATACGGGACGCGGCGGGGCGTCTTCGCGGGGCTGAGCCGCAACTTCTAGCGGCAGCGGCGGGCGGGGGCTAGGCTTCCGCCCATGGCCGAGACCACGCAGCCGCCGCGACCGCCCCTCTGGCTGCTGGCCCTCATCACCCTCAGCGGCACGATGGCAATGCATATCTTCGTGCCCGCCCTGCCGGAGGCCGGGCGCGACCTCGGCGCGAGCGCCGGGGCGATGCAGCTCACGATCAGCCTCTACATCCTCGGCCTTGCCTTCGGGCAGCTCGCCTATGGGCCGCTGGCCGATGCGCTGGGGCGGCGGCCGGTGCTGATGGCGGGGCTCTCGCTCTATGCGCTGGCGGGGCTGGCGGCGGCGCTGGCGCCGAATGCCGGGGCGCTGGTCGTGGCGCGGCTGTTCCAGGCGCTCGGCGGCTGTGCCGGGCTGGTGCTCGGGCGGGCCATGGTACGCGACACGGCGGCGCCGGAGGAGGCGGTGCGCCGCCTCGCCCTGCTGACGCTGATGATGCTGGTCGGGCCCGGGCTGGCGCCGGTGCTGGGCGGCGCCTTGGCGGCGACGCTGGGCTGGCGGGCGATCTTCCTGCTGCTGGCGGCGATGGGGGCGCTCGGCATCGCGCTGTGCTGGCGGCTGCTGCCGGAGACGGCCGGCCAGGCCGGCCGCGTGACGCCGCGCCGGCTGGGGCGGGAATACCGGGCGCTGGCCGGCTCGCCCGCCTTCCTCGGGCTCGCCATCGGCGGGGGCTGCGCGACGACCTCCTTCTACGCCTTCGTCGCGGCGGCGCCCTTCATCCTGACCGGGGAGCTGCACCGGCCCCCGGAGGAGGTGGGGCTCTGCCTCGGCCTCATCATCCTCGGCATGGCGGGGGGCAACCTGATGACGGGGCGGCTGGCCGCGCGCTTCGGCACCGGGCGGCTGCTGCTCGGGGCGAATGCGGTGAGCGGCGCGGCGGCGCTCGGCTTCCTCGGCATGGTCCTGGCCGGGCGGCTCGGCCTCGTGCCGATGCTCGGGCTGATGCTGGTCTTCACCCTCGGCATCGGCATGGCGAGCCCGGCGGCGCTGGCGCGGGCGGTCAGCGTCAATCCGAAGGTGATCGGCTCCGCCTCCGGCCTCTACGGCTTCGCGCAGATGGGCGTGGGTGCGCTTTGCACGGCGCTGGCGGGGCTGGGTCACGACCCGGCGCTCGCCGCGTCGGCGGTGCTCGCCGGGGCGAGCCTCGTCGCGCAGCTCGCCTTCCGCCTGGCGCTGCGCCGCCTGCCGGCAGCCTAGGGCCCGCCGCAAGGCCACGCCCTGGCCGCCTGGAGCCGAATGGTCGCCCCGTTCCGTCGCGGCCGGCTTGCCGCGGCGCGGCCGGCGATCGGCATGCGCGCCGCTGCCCCCTTCCGCCGGGGGCGCCCCTGGCCTATCCGGCGGGGGCAAGGGAGGCGGCGATGCAGCGGAGGCAGGTATTGCAGGGGGCGGGGCTGGTCCTGGCGGGGCCGGCCCTGGCGCAGGGGAGCCGGGCGCGGACCTTGCGCTTCATGCCGCAGGCGGCGCCCGCCGCGCTCGACCCGATCTTCAACCCGACCACCATCGCCACGACGCATGGCTACTGCGTCTTCGACACGCTCTATGGCTGCGACAGCGCGCTCCGGCCGCGGCCGCAGATGGCGGCGGGGCATGCGGTCTCGGCCGATGGCCTCGCCTGGACCATCCGCCTGCGCGATGGCCTGCGCTTCCACGATGGCGAGCCGGTGCGGGCCAGGGACTGCATCGCCTCGCTCAGGCGCTGGGCGGTGCGCGACGGGTTCGGCCAGGTGCTGGCGGCGGCGGTGGCGGAGTGGGGCGCGCCGGATGACCGCACCCTGCTGATCCGGCTGCAGCGGCCCTTCCCGGCGCTGCTCGATGCGCTGGCCAAGCCGGCGGCGAGCCCCGCCTTCATCATGCCGGAGCGGCTGGCCTCGCTGCCGGCCGACAAGCCCATCACCGAGATGGTCGGCAGCGGGCCCTGGCGCTTCCTCGCCGAGGAGTTCAGCCAGGGCGCACGGGCGGCCTATGCGCGGAACGAGGCCTATGTCCCGCGCGACGAGCCGGCGGAAGCCGCCGCGGGCGGCAAGCGCGTCCATTTCGACCGGCTGGAGCTGGTCTGGATCCCGGATGGCGGCACGGCCGCGGCGGCGCTCCGGACGGGCGAGATCGACTGGGTCGAGTACCCGCTGCCCGACCTGGTGCCGGTGCTGGACCGGGCGGCGGGCGTTGTCACCCAAATTTACGACCCGAACGGCTTCCTCGGCTTCCTCCGCTTCAACCACCTGCATCCGCCCTTCCATGACGTGCGGGTACGGCGGGCGATCCGCGACGCGATGGCGCAGCCGGACTACATGGCCGCCGTGGCGCTGCCGGGCGACTGGCGGGCATGCCATGCCGTCTTCCCCTGCGGCCTGCCGCAGGTGCGGGAATTCGAGGCGTCGCCCGGCGGCGAGCCGGCGATGGAGCGGGCGCGGGCGGCGCTGCGCGAGGCCGGCTACCGGGGTGAGCGGCTGGTGCTCATCAACCCGAGCGACTTTCCCGCCGTCACCCAGCAGGGCCGCGTCACCGCCGACCTGATGCGGCGCCTCGGCGTCACGATCGAGCTGGTGGAGAGCGACTGGGCGACGATCATCGCCCGCCGCGCCAACAAGGCGCTGCCCGAGGCCGGCGGCTGGAGCCTGCACAACACCAATTTTCCGGCCGCCGCCATCGCCAACCCGGCGGTGAGTCCCATCATCCGCGGGCATGGCGAGCGAGCCTGGTTCGGCTGGCCGACGGATGCGACGAGCGAAGCCGCGGTGCAGCGCTGGATCGGCGCCGCCGATGCCGGGGCGCAAGCCGATGCCATGGCCGACCTCCAAAAAGCGGCCTGGGAGAGCGTGCCCTTCGCCCCGACCGGGCTGTTCCGCCTGCGCACCGCCTTCCGGCGGGAGCTGACGGGGGTGCTGCAGGGGCCGAACCCCTTCCTGTGGAACCTCAGGCGGGGGTGAGGCCGCTCAGCAGGGGTTGGGCAGCACCGCTAGCTCGCGCATCTGGCCGTTCACGCTGAAGTCGCCGAACTCCATCTTCAGCTCGTCGGCGATGCCGTTCTCGTAGTAGCGCAGCCCGACCTCGTAGTCGGGCGCGCTGGCGCCGCCGCCATTCTTGTCGGGCGTCCGGTCGAAGAAGGCGATGCGCATCCGCGCGCTGCCGAGCGGGGCCAGCGCCGGGAAGCGCTCATTCGGCTGCGGCTGCTGCCAGGCCTGGAGGACGCTGGTGGTGTCCTGCGCGCCATCGGCGCTGGTGCCGTCGAAGAGCGGGACGACCAGCAGCCGCTGCCCGGCGCGCGAGGCGGCGAGCGTGCGGATGGTGTGCAGCATTGGCAGCAGCGTCTCTGGCGGCAGCGCCACCTGCTTCGCCTCGGGGTCGACATAGCGGACCGTGCCGCCCTCCGCCGTCACCTCCGCCTCGCCCGAGACGCGCTGGGAGACGGCGCCCTGCGAGGTCTGGGTGAGGGAGAAGCGGATGCTCCGCCCATCCTTCGTCTCGTAGGTGGAGTAGTCGGAGGTCGTCTCCACCTCCGTCCCGTCCCGGTCGGTGATGGTGAGCTGGAAGCGCTGGCGCGTCGCCCAGCCGTCGCAGGCATCGACCACCTCGTAGAGCATGGCGCCCTCGGCCCGGGCGATGTCGGAATTCTCCCGCACCCGGTCAAGCGTGAGGCGATAGGCGGCGCGATGGCCAACCATCGCCTCCACCCCCGGCTCCGCGGCGACAGGCGCCACCCAGGCAGCGAGGAGAGCGGCGGCGAGCAGGGGGCGGCGCAGCGGCATCACTCTGTCCTTCAAGTCGAAGTCCCCATCTAGGACGCTTTGGGCGCGGCGGCAGCCCCCTTGGCGGGCGGCAGGTCGGGGCGGATGTGCAATTCCTTGAGCCTTGCCGGCTCCACGGCGGAAGGCGAGCCCATCATCAGCTCCTCCCCCTGCTGGTTCATGGGGAAGAGGTTGACCTCGCGCAGGTTCGGCTCCTCCGCCAGCAGCATGACGATGCGGTCGATGCCGGCCGCCATGCCGCCATGCGGCGGGGCGCCGTAGCGGAAGGCGTTCAGCATGCCGCCGAACCGTTCCTCCACCGCCTCGGGCGGATAGCCGGCGAGGCCGAAGGCGCGCACCATGATCTCCGCCTTGTGGTTGCGGATGGCGCCGGAGGCCATCTCGTAGCCGTTGCAGACGACGTCGTACTGGTAGGCCGGGATGGTTAGCGGGTCCTGGCTCTCGAGCGCCTGGATCTCGCCCTGCGGCATGGAGAAGGGGTTGTGGCTGAAGTCGACCTGGCCGGTCTCCTCGTTCAGCTCGTAGAAGGGGAAGTCGGTGATCCAGCAGAAGCGGAAGCCGGTCTTCTCGGAAAGGCCGAGGTCGTGGCCGAGCTTGAGCCGCGCCTGGCCGGCGAGCTTCGCGGCATCGGCCGGCTTGCCGGCGGCGAAGAAGACGGCATCGCCCGCCTTCAGGCCGCAGGCGGCGCGGATGGCCTCGGCGCGCTCCGCCTCCAGATTGCGGGCGATCGGGCCCTTCGCGCCATCGGCTTCGAAGGTGATGTAGCCGAGGCCGCCGGCGCCCTGCTCGCGGGCCCACGCGTTCATCCTGTCGAAGAAGCTGCGCGGGTTGGCGGCCGCCCCCGGCGCCGGGATGGCGCGGACCACGCCACCCGAGGCCGCGATCTTGGCGAAAAGGCCGAAGCCGGAGCCGGCGAACTGCTCCGTCACGTCGCGGATGACGAGCGGGTTGCGCAGGTCGGGCTTGTCGGAGCCGTAGTCGAGCATCGCCTGGGCGTAGGGGATGCGGATCCAGGGCCCGGCATCGACGTGGCGGCCCTCGGCGAAGCGCTCGAAGGTGCCGCGGATCACCGGCTCCATCGTGGTGAACACGTCCTCCTGCGTGACGAAGCTCATCTCGACGTCGAGCTGGTAGAACATGAGGGTTCTGTCGGCGCGGCCGGCCTCGTCGCGGAAGCAGGGGGCGATCTGGAAGTAGCGGTCGAAGCCGGCGACCATCGTCAGCTGCTTGTACTGCTGCGGCGCCTGCGGCAGGGCGTAGAACTTGCCGGGATGGAGCCGCGCCGGGACGAGGAAGTCGCGCGCGCCCTCGGGCGAGCTCACCGTCAGGATCGGCGTCTGGAATTCGTTGAAGCCGGCGGCGATCATCCGCTCGCGGATGTCTTGGATGATATGCGCGCGGAGGATCATGTTCCGCTGCAGCCGCTCCCGCCGCAGGTCGAGGAAGCGGTAGCGCAGCCGCATCTCCTCCGGATAGTCCTGCTCGGCCGCGATCTGGAAGGGCAGCACCTCGGCCGTCGACTGCACCGTGAGCTCGCGGACGCGCAGCTCGATCTCGCCGGTCGGCAGCTTGGCGTTGACCGTGCCGGGCTCACGGTTCACCACCTCGCCGGTGACGGTGACGACGCTCTCCGGCCGCAGCCGGTCCGCCGCCTCGAAGACGGGCGAGCCTTGGGCGACCACGCATTGGGTGAGGCCGTAATGGTCGCGCAGGTCGATGAAGAGCAGGCCGCCATGGTCGCGCTTGCGGTGCACCCAGCCGGAGAGGCGAGCCGTGTTGCCGGCATCGGTGGCGCGCAGGGCGCCGCAGCTATGGGTGCGGTAGGCGTGCATGGGGGGTCTGGACCTGCGCTGGCAATCGGAGCGCCCGTAAGAGGGGGCCGGGGCGGGTCCTGTCAAGCGCGCATGGCTTTCCCCCATCCCTTCCCCGGGGGCCCGGGCAGGGCTAGAAGCCTGGGATGAGCCGCCGTTCCGCCGAAACCGAGACCGTTCCCGCCCTCGTCACCACCTCCGAGGCCGTCGCCGCCCTGTGCGAACGGCTGCGGCAGGAAAGCTTCGTCACGGTCGATACGGAGTTCATGCGGGAACGCACCTATTGGCCGGAGCTCTGCGTCGTGCAGCTCGGCGGGGCGCGGGAGACGGCGGTGGTCGACGCCCTCGCCCCCGACCTCGACCTGGCGCCGCTCGGCGCGCTGCTGTCGGATCCCGCCGTGGTCAAGGTCTTCCACGCCGCCCGGCAGGACGTCGAGATCTTCCTGCTGAAATTCGATGCGGTGCCGGCCCCGCTCTTCGACACCCAGGTAGCGGCCATGGTGGCCGGCTTCGGCGACCAGGTGAGCTACGACCAGCTCTGCCGCTCGCTCGCCAATGCGCAGATCGACAAGGCGCACCGCTTCAGCGACTGGTCGGTGCGGCCGCTCTCGCCGGCCCAGGTCGCCTATGCCGCGGCCGACGTCACCCATCTCCGCCGCATCTATGTCGCCCTCCGGGACCGGCTGGAGCGCGAGGGGCGGCTCGACTGGGTGGGCGAGGAGATGGCGGTGCTGACCCGGCCGGAGACCTATCGCGTCGATCCTGAGACGGCCTGGGAGCGGCTCCGCCCCCGCACCGGCAACCGGCGCTATCTCGGCCTGCTGCAGGCCGCCGCCGCCTGGCGGGAGCGCGAGGCGCAGCGCATCAACATCCCCCGCCAACGCCTGGTGAAGGACGAGACGCTGCTGGAGCTCGCGGCGACCGCGCCGGAGACGGCGGCCGACCTCACCCGGGCGCGCGGCATCTCGGAGGGTTTCGCCAAGGGGCGGAGCGGCGCCGGGCTGCTGGCCGCGATCAAGGCGGCGAAGGGCCTGCCCGATTCGGCCATGCCCGAGGCGCCGCGCGACCGCGGCGGCCCCTCACCCTCCCCGGCACTGGTCGCGCTGCTGAAGGTGCTGCTGGCCGCCAAGGCGGAGGAGCACCATGTCGCGCCGCGGCTGCTGGCCAATAGCGAGGATCTCGACCGGCTGGCGACCGAGGCGGAGCCGGACCTCCCGGCGCTGCATGGCTGGCGGCGGGAGGTCTTCGGCGAGGCGGCCCTCGCCCTGAAGGCGGGCAGGCTGGCCGTCGGCGTCGAGGGGCGCCGGATCAAGCTGATCGCGGCCGGCTGACGCTCAGGCGCCGCCGCGGTTCACCCCGCCGCTCGGCGCGCCGGTGCCGAGGCTGCCGAGCCCGGCGCCCGGCCGGGGGCCGCCTGAATCGTCGCCGGAAGCGATGCCATGACCGCCGCTGCCGACGCCGGAGGGCTGGGGGAATTGCGGCTCCATCGGTGCCGCCGGCTTCGGCCGGTCGCCGGCCTTCTCCTTGGCCATCATCCGTCTCCTCGATGGGAGGCTGCTCAACGCGCCAGGCCTTCCTCGGTGCCCTCGAAGCCGAGCGCGCGGAGCTGCGCGACGCTCTCCTCCGCCGAGACATGGTGGATGAAGCGCCCGCCCTTCCGCTCCCACCCGTCCCGCGCCGAGGCGCGGTCGTCCACCAGCACATGGCCGGGGCCGGACCAGTGCGGCTTCTCATGGCTCATGCAGGTGATGACGGGAACATGCGCGCCGAGCACCCGCGCCACCCAGCGCCGCTTCTGCTCCGGCGCCCAGGCGCCGCGCGGCAGGCCGGTGAGGATGGTGGGCCGCAGCGGGGCGCAGAAGCGCCACAGCGCCTCGGCATCCTGCATCATCTCCAGCGTCTCGAAGAAGCGCGGCGCCTTGGCGAGGGCGGCCCACATGGTCTTGAGCGGCAGCGCCTCCGGCCGCTGGCCGGTCACCGCCTGCACGCCGCGGTCGAAATCGGCCAGCACGCCATCAAGGTCGAGATAGAGCACGGCGCTACCGGCGGCAGGCCCCGGCGGCGAGGCGGACGCAATCGGCGAAGACCTCGAGCTCATCGAAGGCGCGGTCCACCCCATCCGCCGGCAGCACGATCGGGTGGCCGCCGCCCTGCAGCACGGCGCCGGGGACCATCAGGTTGTCGGGCAGGCCGAAGCCCTCGACCATCAGCCCGGGCATCGGGTCCGGCACGGCGGCGAGCTGGTGGCGGCTGCGCTCGGCGAAGGGCGTCGCCGTGTTGGAATAGGCGAAGATCGGCTTGCCCCGGCCGAGGAACCAGCCGAGCTCCACCAGCGTCCCCGCATCGGCCGAGGGCCCGCGGAAGGGCGTGAGGTTGGCGATGACGATGTCGCATTCCTCCATCATCGCCACGTCCTTCTCGTAGATGACGCGCCAGAGCCGGTCCTCCGGCAGGGTCCGCAGCGTCTCGACATCCTCGTTCAGCGGCGGCCGGCCGGTGATTCCGTGCTGCGCGCAGATCGCGACCTTGCGGGCGGCATGGGCGATGGCGTCGGGGAGGAAGACGTCCGGACCGGCGAGATAGGCGGTGATGCTCATGCGCCGGCAGTCAACAGGAGCCGGCGGCGCCTGTCATCAGGGGATGATCTCCAGCAGCCAGGCGACGCCGACCAGGGCCAGCGCCCAGGCCAGCACGGCGCTGCCGAACAGCATCCGCGCGTTGCGGGCGGCGCCCTGCTCCAGCAGGCGCTGCAGGACCTCGCCCAGGCTCACCCGGGCAGGACGCACGGGTCGCAGCGCCGCCCGGGGTCGGGCCAGTTGCCAGGCATTGGGATTGGGGCGGAGCGCCTGGCGGGGCCCCGTCCTCCGTTGCTCGAGAATGTCCTGCACGGATCGACCATGACGTCGTTGCGCCACAGAGTTTGTGCGGCGCAAACGTTCCGTTCCAATCACTGGCCCGTGCATCGCGGATCGGTGCAATGGCGTGGCGAACCCGGCGCCCGAAGCGGGGTTGAGGCGGCAAGGCCAGGGAACCCATCATGAGCGACGACGACCGCGATCACCGCATCCGCCAGCGCGCCTACCTCCTTTGGCTCGGCGACGGCCGGCCGGATGGCAAGGCGGAGGAGCACTGGCGCCAGGCCGTCGCCGCCGAGCAGGACCGTGCGGCCGACGAGGCGGGCCGGGAGAGCTTCCCCGCCAGCGACCCGCCGGCGCAGGGCGGCATCACCGGGGCCGGCGGCCCGGCTTGACGCCGCGTCCCTCCCGCCGCTGCAATGGCAGCGGGGAGGACCTTCCATGCGCTGGACCATCGGCCAGGCCACCGTCACCAAGCTGGTCGAGCTTGAGTCGACCGGCGGCAGCCGTTTCCTGCTGCCCCAGGCGACGCCGGAGGAGGTCCGCCGGATTCCCTGGCTGGTGCCCGACTTCGCCGACGAGGCGGGGCGGTTGCGCCTCAGCATCCATGCGCTGGTGGTGGAGGCGCCGGGGCGGCGCATCCTGGTCGATACCTGCCTCGGCAATGACAAGCAGGGGCGGAAGATCCCGCACTGGAACGCCAGGCAAGGCCGCTTTCTCGAGGAGATGGCGGAGGCCGGCTTCCCGCCGGAGAGCATCGACACGGTCCTTTGCACCCATCTCCATGTCGACCATGTCGGCTGGAACACGCGGCTCGTGGACGGGCGCTGGGTGCCGAGCTTCCCGAACGCGCGCTACCTCTTCGGCCGGCGGGAGTTCGAGCACTGGTCGGGCGGCGCCGGCGACGAGGCCCAGGCCGCGGTCTTCGCCGATTCCGTCCGGCCGATCGTCGAGGCGGGGCTGCACGAGCTGGTGGAGGCCGACCACCGGCTCTGCCCCGAGGTGCGGCTGGTGCCGAGCTTCGGCCATACGCCGGGGCATGTGAGCGTCGCCATCGAGTCCGAGGGCGAGCGGGGCTTCATCACCGGCGACATCGCCCACCACCCCTGCCAGCTCGCCCATCCGCACTGGAACTCGACCGCCGATGCCGACCCGGAAGCGGCGGAGGCGACGCGGCGGGCGGTCTTCGACGGCCTCGCCGGCACGCCGGTGCTGGTCATCGGCACGCATTTCGCCGGGCGCACGGCCGGGCGGGTTGTCCGCGAGGCGGAGGGGCTCCGGATGCTGATGTGCTGGTGAGCGTCGAAAGCCGCGCCTCCTGGGTCATCGCCGTCACGGCGGTCGTCATCCTCTCCATCTCCTTCGGGGCGCCGCTGCTGGTGGTGGTGGCGCTGCGGCCGATCGCCGCCGATCTCGGCGATGCGCGGTCGATCCCGGCGCTGGCCTCCTCGCTTGCCTATTTGGGCGCGGGGGCGGGCGGCATCCTGATGGGGTGGGTCGCCGGGCGGACCTCGACGCGGCTGATCACCATGGTCGGCGGGGCGATGGTCTTTGCCGGGCTGGCGCTGGCCTCGGGCGGGGCGGCCTGGCAGCTGGTGCTCGGCTTCGGGCTGCTGGTCGGGCTGCTCGGCAACGGCGCGCTCTTCCCGCCGATGATGACCTATGTCTCGCTCTGGTTCGACCGGCGGCGGGGGACGGCGCTGGCGCTGGTCGCCTCCGGGCAATATGTGGCGGGCGCCCTCTGGCCGGCGCTGCTCGAGCGGCTGATCGCCGCCCATGGCTGGCAGCGGGTGATGCTGGGCTACGGGGTCTTCGCCGCCGCCACCATCCTGCCGCTGGCGGCGCTGGTGCTGCGGCCGGCGCCGCAGCCGCTGCCCGGGACCGCGGCGGAGGCCGGGCCGGTCGCCGGGGCGAGGGTGCTCGGCCTGCCGCCGAACCTGGCGCTCGGGCTGCTGGCCCTGGCCTCCTTTCTCTGCTGCATCCCGATGGCGATGCCGGCGGCGCATCTCGTCGCCTTCTGCGGCGACCTCGGCATCAGCGCGCAGCAGGGGGCGTGGATGCTCTCCGTGCTGCTGACGGCGGCCTTCCTGGCGCGGCAATTCTGGGGCTGGGTCGCCGACCGGATCGGCGGGCTGAACACGCTGCTCGCCGGCAACCTCTGCCAGACGCTGGGGATGGCAGCCTTCCTCACCACCCAGGACGAGGCCGGGCTGTTCCTCGTCGCCGCCGGCTACGGCCTCGGCTTCAGCGGGATCGTGCCGGCCTATGTGCTGGCGGTGCGGGAGCTCTTCCCGGTGAGCGAGGCGGCCTGGCGGGTGCCGGTACTGCTCTTCCTCAGCCTCTCCGGCATGGCGGCGGGGGCCTGGCTGGCAGGGGCGCTCTATGACGGCTTCGGCTTCTACGCCATCGCCTGGGAGGTCGGGATCGCCTGCAACCTGGCGGCGCTCGCCCTGCTCGGCGGGCTGGCGCTGCGGCGGCGGCGGGCGCCCCTCCTCAGCCCCGGATGATCTTCCGCAGATTGGCCCGCACCCGGCGATGCGAGGGGGCGATGGCGGCGGCCATCACCGCCTCGGCCCCGGCGCCAGAGAGCACGGCCTGGCCGGCGGCGAAGGCGCCGGTGGTGAAGGCCTTCTGCTTCTCCAGCACATAGCCGGTGAGGCGGGCCTGCGCCTCGGCCGGCTCGGCCCAGAGCTGGGCGCTGCGGAGCGTGAAGACGAAGGCGGTCTGCCAGGCGAAGGCCGCGGCGGTGAAGGGGTTCATGGCCGCGGCCCGCCCGCTCAAAGCGCGGCCAGGACGGCGTCGGCCGTGCTCACCTCGAAGGCGCCCGGCGCCTCGACGGCAACATGCGTCACCTTGCCGTCCCTGGCGATGAGGGCGAAGCGCTGGCTGCGGACGCCCAGGCCCCGCGCGGTCAGGTCCAGCTCCAGCCCGAGCTTCTTGGTGAAGTCGGCGCTGCCGTCGGCGATCATCACCACCTTGTCGCCGACGCCCTGGTCCTTGCCCCAGGCGGCCATGACGAAGGCGTCGTTCACCGCCATGCAGGCGACGACGTCGGCGCCCTTGGCGCGCAGAGCGTCATACTGGGTGACGAAGCCGGGCAGGTGCTTGGCCGAGCAGGTGGGCGTGAAGGCGCCGGGGACGCCGAACAGCACCACGGTCTTGCCGCCGAACAGCTCCTCCGTCGAGGTCTCCTTCGGGCCCTCGGCCGTGCCCTGCATCAGCTTCGCCGCGGGGATGCTGTCGCCAACCTGGATGGTCATGGGGGGTCCTCATATCCGTTCGCCCATCCTCTAATCGCTTCGCTGGCCGCTGTCACCGCATGGCATGGCCGAGCGGCAGCGGCTTCACCATTGCGCAGGGCCGGGGCGCGGGGCGGCGGCCCGGCTTGCGTGGCCCGGCAGGGCTCGCCATCTTGAGCGCATGGCCAAACGCCCACGCACCCGACCGACCGCCCAGGCCAGCCACGAGGAAGGCTATCTGAGCGGCCAGATCCTGGTCGCCATGCCGAACATGCAGGACCCGCGCTTCGCCGGCACCGTCATCTGCCTCTGCGCCCACTCGCCCGAGGGCGCGATGGGCATCATCGTCAACAAGCCGATTGAGGGTATGTCCTTCGACGAGCTGCTGAAGCAATTGGAGCTGGAGCCGGTGCCGCCGCAGCGGCGCATCGCCCTGATCCAGGGCGGGCCGGTCGAGGGCGGCCGCGGCTTCGTGCTGCACACCAAGGACTGGACCAGCGACGCCTCCCTCCCCGTCGCCGAGGACCTGGCGCTGACCGCCAGCGTCGACATCCTGAAGGCGATCGCCGGCGGCGGCGGGCCGCGCAGCGGCATCCTGGCGCTCGGCTATGCCGGCTGGGGGCCGGGGCAGCTGGAGGACGAGATCCAGGCCAATTCCTGGCTCTCGGTCGACCCGGACGAGGCGCTGCTCTTCGGCGAGGGGCATGACGGCAAGTGGCGGCAGGCGATGGCCAAGCTGCGGGTCGATCCGCTGCTGCTCTCGGGCGCCGCGGGCCATGCGTGATTTCCTCACGACGCCGCTGCGCGGCGCCGCGGGGGCCCCGGGTTCGCCTTTCGTCTGAGGCTTCGGCACGCCCGCCGCGGCAGAGCCGCGCCAGGGCACGGGATCTCAGCCCTTCAGCCGCCGCGCCGCCCGCAGCGCCCAGAGCGTCGCCAGGGCCGAGACCAGCATCCAGAAGCCGGTGGCGAGGCCGTGGCCCGTCTCGGTCAGGCCGCAGAGCACCGTCATCAGTGCCCCGCACCCCATCTGCGCCGCGCCGATGAAGCCTGAGGCGGTGCCGGCCAGGTTGGGCCGCACGCTGATGGCCGAGGCGATGGCATTCGGCTGGGTCATGCCGTTGCCGAAGGCGGCGACGGCCATCGGCAGGAAGACCAGCGCGATATGCCCCGGCGCCAGCAGCGGCAGCGCCACCGCGAGCGCCCCGCCCGCCAGCATCACCGCCGTGCCGAGCGCCATCATCCGCCCCATGCCGACCCGCCCCGTCAGCCGCGCCGCGGTGAAGGTGCCGGAGCTCCAGGCGAAGGGCGTCGTCATCATCGCCACCGCATAGGCCGTCGAGCTGTAGCCGAGCCCTTTGATGACGGTCAGCGGCGCCCCGCCGGCGAAGGCGAAGAACATCCCCGTAGCGAAGGCGGTGAGGCCGCAATAGGCGCGGAAGGCCGGCAGCCGCAGCAGCGCCGCATAAGCGCCGAGCATCCCGGCCAGGCCCGGCAGCGGCGCCGGCTCGGCCAGCGTTTCCGGCAGGCGGAGGCGGATGGCGGCCAGCAGCGGCAGGCCGAAGACCAGGCAGGCGAGCATGCTGGCCCGCCAGCCGAACTGGGTCTCGAGCAGGCTGCCGAGCAACGGGCCGATCATCGGCGCGATCGCCATGGCGGAGCTGACGATGCCGAGGCGGCTCGCCGCCTCCTCGCGCGGATAGGCGTCGCGGATCATGGCGCGGCCGAGGACGAGCCCGGCGCAGCCGCCGACGGCCTGCACCACGCGGGCCAGGATCAGCGCATGGATGGAGGGCGCCAGCGCCGCGCCGAGGCTGCCGAGGCAGTAGAGCACCAGCCCGGCCAGCAGCAGTGGCTTCCGCCCATAACGGTCCGACAGCGGGCCATAGACGAGCTGCGCCCCCGCCACCCCGGCCAGGTAAAGCGTCAGGGTGAGCTGGGCGAGGCCGTAGCTGGAGGCCAGCGCCTCGGCCAGGGCCGGCAGGCTCGGGATGAGGATCTGCATGGTGAAAGGGCCGAGGCCCGTCATCGCCACCAGCAGCACCATGGACGGGACCGGCCGCCGGGGCGGGGCTATGGCGGCGGAGAGGTCGCCCTCTGGGATGTCACGCGGGCTCACCCGTTTCTTCTAGGCCCGGCCGGTGCCGCTGCCCAGGGCGATGGACGGTCAATTACAGGCCGGCAACTGGTCTGCACGCTTCAGCCTTCGCCCGGCCCGGCCTCCGGCGATGGCGCCAGCGCCCGGGCCAGCTCCCGCGCCGCCCAGCGGAGGCTGCCCGGCTCATGCCCGGAGAAGCCGAGCATCAGCGCCTGGATCGGCGGCGCGGCGAGGAACATCGGGCTCACCGGCCGGGCGATGATGCCGCGGCGGGCGGCGGCCTCGGCCACCGCCTGGTCGGCGAGGCCGGGGCGGAGGCGGGCGAGGAGCTTCATCCCCTGGTCCGGCACCTCGACCTCGAGCGTGCCGGCCAGGTGCTCGCGCAGCGCCGCCACCAGCGCATCCCGCGCGCCGCGATAGTGCTGGCGCATCCGCCGCAGATGCTGGGCGAAATGCCCCTCCTCGATGAAGTCGGTGACGACGCCTTCCTGCAGCGCCGCCGGGTGCCAGTCGCTCAGCAGCCGGGCGGAGCGCACGCCCTCCAGCAGCGCCGGCGGCAGCACGGCATAGCCGAGCCGCAGCCCGGGGAAGAGCACCTTGCTGAAGGTGCCGACATAGATGACGCGCCCCGCCGCATCGATGCCCTGGAGCGAGGCCAGCGGCCGGCCGGCATAGCGGAACTCGCTGTCGTAGTCGTCCTCCAGCAGCCAGGCGCCGGCGCGGTGCGCCCAGGCCAGCAGCTCCATCCGCCGCGCCATGGAGAGCACCACGCCGAGCGGGTATTGCGAGGAGGGCGTGACATAGGCGAGCCGCGCCTCGGGCGCCGCGGCGATCCCGGCCGCGACGTCCATCCCCTGCGCATCGACCGGCACCGGGACGATCCGCGCCCCGGCCGCGGCGAGCGCCGCGCGCACCGCCGGATAGCCCGGATCCTCGAACCAGGCGGCATCGCCCGGGCGGAGCAGCACGCGGAGCACCAGGTCGATCGCCTGCTGCGCACCGGCCGTCACCACCACCTGCTCCGGCTCGCAGCGCACCGCCCGCGCCGCGCGGAGGTAGCGGGTGATGGCGCCGCGCAGGGCCACCGAGCCGCTCGGGTCGGCATAGCCGAGCAGGGCCGGGTCGGGCCGCGCGAGGCGCCGGGCGGTCAGGCTGCGCCAAACCTGGAGCGTGCGGTCGTCCAGCGTGCAGCGGCCGGTGTTGAAGGGTGCGGCGCCATAGAGCCCGGCATGGGGCACGACCGGCGGCGACGGAGGCGCGGCCGGGGGCGGCAGGTCCAGCGGCTCCGGCAGGTCGCGGGAGACGAAGCTGCCAGCGCCGACCCTGCCCTCGATGAAGCCCTCGGCCAGCAGCTGCTCATAAGCCGCCACCACCGAGTTGCGGGCAATGCCGAGCCGTGCCGCCAGCGCCCGGGTCGGCGGCAGCCGCCCGCCCGCCGGGATAGCGCCGGAGAGGATCGCCCGGCGCAGCCCGAGATAGACCTGGCGCAGCACCGGCACCGGGCCCGTTCGGTCGATCGGGAGCAGCAGCAAATCGGCTTCCATGGCAATTGGACCAGCCCTACGGGTCGATATTGGTCCTCACGGGGGACCAATCAGACCTGTCATATGCATCCATCGACCCGTGCGAAAGAAGCCCGATGCCCGACACCGCCTATCCCGTCACGCCCCGCAACCGGGTGAAGCGCCTGCATGAGCGCGGCCGCTACGACCACGAGACGGTGCATGCCATCCTCGACGCCGCGATGCTCTGCCACATCGCCTACATCATCGACGGCCAGCCCTATTGCACGCCGACCGCCTTCTGGCGCGAGGGTACGCATCTCTACTGGCACGGCTCCTCGGCCAGCCGGATGCTGCGCACCCAGAAGCCGGGCATCCCGGTCTGCCTGACGGTCACCCACCTCGACAGCCTCGTCCTCGCCCGCTGCGGCTTCAACCATTCGGTCGACTACCGCTCGGCCATGTGCTTCGGCACGGCGCATATTGTGGACGACCTCGACGAGAAGGCGAAGGCGCTCGATGTCATGATCGACCGCTTCTATCCCGGCCGGAATGCCGAGCTTCGCCCCAGCACCACGCAGGAGCTGAAGGCCACCATGGTCATCGGCATGGAGATCGAGGAGGCGAGCGGGAAGATCCGCGCCAAGGGCGTCGGTGACGAGGAGGAGGACTATGCCCTTCCGATCTATGCCGCCCGCTTCCCGGTGACGCAGGTGATCGGCGCCGCGGAGCCCTGCCCGCGGATGCCGGCGGGCGTCCCCTACCCGCCCGGTTTGGCAGGTTTCACCTCCGGTCGTAGGCTCGACGAGATCATGACCGAGAGCTACCGGACGACCTATGGCGCAGGACAGCAAACCGACTGATCTGGCAACCGCCTCGGCGGTGGCGATGGCGGCGATGGTGCGCGAGCGGCGCGCCTCACCGGTCGAGATCACCGAGGCGGTGCTCAGTCGGATTGCGGCCAAGGAGCCCGCGCTCAACGCCTTCGTGGCCCTCGATGCCGAGGGCGCTCGCGCCGCGGCCCGGGAGGCGGAGGCGGCCGTCATGCGCGGCGGGGTGCTCGGGCCGCTGCATGGCGTGCCGGTCAGCATCAAGGACGTCCAGGCGGTGGCCGGCCTGCCGACGCGGCGCGGCTCCCGCCTCTCCGACCCCGCCCCCGCCGCGGCCGATGCGCCGCTGGTGGCGCGGCTGCGGGCGGCGGGCGCCATCATCCTCGGCAAGACGGCGACGACCGAGCAGGGCTGGACCGCGGTCAGCCACAACCCGCTGAGCGGGGCGACGCACAACCCCTGGCAGCACGGGATGACGGCCGGCGGCTCCTCCTCCGGCGCCGCGGCGCTGGCGGGCGCCGGCTGCGGGCCGCTGCATCTCGGGACGGATGGGGCAGGCTCCATTCGCCTGCCGGCGCATTTCTGCGGCGTGGTGGGGTTCAAGCCGAGCTATGGCCGCGTGCCCTATGTGCCGGTGCCGAACAACGGCGCCCTCTCCCATGCCGGGCCGCTGGCCCGCAGCGTCGCGGATGCGGCGCTGATGTTCTCCGTCATGGCCGGGCCGCATGCGCTCGACCACACGACGCTGCCGGACCGCTTCCCGCCCGAGCCGGAGCCGGGCGGGCTGCAGGGGCTGCGCATCGCCTGGAGCCCCGATCTCGGCCATGCCCGGGTCGACCCGGAGGTCGCGGCGCTGGCCGCCGAGGCGGCGCGGGCGCTGGAGGCCGGCGGCGCCCTGGTCGAGGAGGTGACGCCGCCCTGGGGCCCGGAGGGGCCGGCGCTGGAGCGCGACATCTGGGGCGCGGCGATGCGGCCCTTCCTCGCCGCCGACAGCAAGGCCGCCGGCGCGATGGACCCGGGCCTCGTCGCCTGCACCGAGGCCTATCGGGGCCTCTCCTTCGCCGAGGCGCATGCGGCACAGACCCGGCGCTTCGCCTATGCCGGCCGGGTCAATGCCTGGTTCGAGGAGGCGGGCTTCGACCTGCTGGCGACGCCGGCCGCCTCGGTCGCCGCCTTCCCGGTCGGGCTGCAGCGGCCGCCGCACTGGCCGGCGCATGACTGGGACTGGCTGGTCTGGGCGGAATTCTCCTATCCCTTCGACCTGTCGCACGGGCCGGCCATCTCCCTTCCCTGCGGCGTGACCGAGGCCGGGCTGCCGGTCGGGCTGCAGCTCGCCGGGCCGCGGCTCAGGGATGCGCTGGTGCTGCGGGCGGGGGCGGGCTTCCTGGCCACACGGCCCTTCGACATCCGGCCGGCCCGGTAGCTCACGCGAACGCGCGCGGGTCTGGCCCCGAATTCATCCAGCCGCGAATACCTGCAACGCCGGCGGTGGTTAGCTGGCCGCCTGGATCAGCAAGACACCGCGCGCCGACGCGGAGCCTCGCCGGGAGGTACTGACCATGTCCGACGCCACGCCCAAGCGCCGTCGCGCCCTGCTGGCCACCGCCATCCTCGGGGCGCTCGCCCTGGCCGGCGGCGGTGCCCTCCTCCTCACCGGGCGGGAGACGGCACAGGCCCAAGGGCAAGCCGCGTCGCCGGCCGCGCCGCCGCCCGGCGTGCCCGTGCAGCTCGCGGGCGTCACCCCGGCCGACCTGCCGGTGACGCTGGAGGGGCTCGGCAACGTGCAGGCCTTCAACACCGTCACCCTCCGCGCCCGGGTCGACGGGCAGCTCGAGCAGGTGCTCTTCACCGAGGGGCAGGCGGTGCGCGTCGGCGACGTGCTGGCCCGCATCGACCCACGGCCCTACCAGGCGGCGCTCGACCAGGCGATCGCCAAGAAGGCGACCGACCAGGCGCTGCTGGACAACGCCCTGCTCGACCTCAAGCGCTACAGCGACCTGGCGCAGAGCAGCTTCGCCTCGCGCCAGCAGGTGGACACGGCGCGGGCGCAGGTGGCGCAGTACCAGGCGCAGGTGCAGGGCGACCAGGCCCAGATCGACAGCGCCCGGACCCAGCTCGGCTACACCACCATCACCTCGCCGATCGACGGCGTCACCGGCATCCGCCTCATCGACCAGGGCAACATCGTCCATGCGAGCGATGCGGGCGGCATCGTGGTGCTGACCCAGGTGCAGCCGATCAACGTCATCTTCACCCTCCCCGCCGCCCAGCTGCCCGACATCCGGGAGGCGATGCGGGGCGGGGCGCTCACCGTCCGCGCCCTCGACCGCGACCGGCCGCAGCCGCTCGCCGAGGGCAAGCTCGCCCTCATCGACAACCAGATCGACCAGGCGACCGGTTCGGTGAAGTTGAAGGCGGTGTTCGACAACAAGGACGCCGCGCTCTGGCCCGGCCAGTTCGTCACCGCCCAGCTGCTGCTGCGCGTGGAGCAGGGCGTCCCCACCCTGCCCTCCTCCGCCATCCAGCGCGGGCCGGAGGGCTCCTTCGTCTATGTGGTGAAGCCGGACCGGACCGTCGCCGCCCAGCCGGTGGAGGTGCGGCGCTACGCGCAAGGGCGCGCCGTGCTGGCCGTGCCCCTGCCCGAGGGCACGCAGGTGGTGGCCACCGGCCAGTCGCGCCTCGCCCCCGGCACGCGCATCGCGGCGGGGAGCTGAGCGATGGCCCTCTCGACCCCCTTCATCCAGCGGCCGGTCGCCACGACCCTGCTGATGGCGGCGCTGCTCTTCGCCGGCCTCGTCGCCTATCCGCTGCTGCCCGTGGCGCCGCTGCCGCAGGTCGACTTCCCCACCATCCAGGTGACGACCCAGCAGCCCGGCGCGAGCCCCGAGACCATCGCCGCCACCGTCACCGCGCCGCTCGAGCGGCAATTCGCGCAAATCCCCGGCGTCTCGCTGCTGAGCTCGGTCAGCACCCTCGGCGTCAGCTCGGTGACGGTGCAGTTCGACCTCTCGCGCAACATCGACGCGGCGGCGCAGGACATCCAGACGGCGGTCAATGCCGCGGGCGGCCAGCTGCCGAGGACGCTGCCGGCGCCGCCCAACATCCGCAAGGTGAACCCGGCGGACTCGCCGATCATGGTGATCGCCGTGCGGTCCGACACGCTGCCGCTGACCGAGGTGGACGACCAGGCGGAGAACATCCTCGCCCAGCATATCAGCCAGATCCGCGGCGTGGCCCAGGTCTCGATCAGCGGGCAGCAGAAGCCGGCCGTGCGCATCCAGATCGACCCCGAGAAGGTGGCCTCGCTCGGCCTCTCGCTCGAGGACCTGCGCAGCGCCATCGTCAACCTCTCGACCCAGAGCCCGAAGGGCACGGTGGACGGGCCGCAGCGCTCCTTCACCCTCTACGACAACGACCAGCTGACCGAGGCGGCGCCCTGGAACGACGCCATCCTCGCCTATCACGACGGCGCGCCGGTGCGGGTGCGCGACATCGGCCGCGCCGTCGACGGGCCGGAGAACATGCGCCTCCATGCCTGGGCGAACGGCAAGCCGGCCATCCTGCTCGTCGTCTTCAAGCAACCGGGCGCCAATGTCATCGAGACGGTGGACAGCATCAGCCGGGAGCTGCCGAACCTGCGCGCCGCCCTGCCGCGCGGCATCGAGGTCTCGGTCCTGCAGGACCGGACGCAGACCATCCGCGCCTCGGTCGCCGACGTGCAGTTCACCCTGCTGCTGACCATATGCCTGGTCGTCGCGGTGATCTTCGTCTTCCTCCGCAACCTCTGGGCGACCGTGATCTCGGCGGTGACGGTGCCGCTCTCGCTGCTGGCGACGCTCGGCGGGATGTACCTGCTGGGCTACAGCCTCGACAACCTCTCGCTCATGGCGCTCTCCATCGCGGTCGGCTTCGTCGTCGACGATGCGATCGTGATGCTGGAGAACGTCATCCGCCACCTCGAGATGGGTAAGTCGCCGATGCGCGCGGCGATCGACGGCGCCGGGGAGATCGGCTTCACCATCCTCTCCATCAGCTTCTCGCTCATCGCGGTCTTCATCCCGCTCTTCCTGATGTCGGGCCTCGTCGGGCGGCTGTTCCGGGAGTTCGCCGTCACCATCAGCCTGACCATCCTCGTCTCGGCCTTCGTCTCGCTGACCCTGACGCCGATGATGGCGGCGCGGGTGCTGCGGAGCGAGGAGCAGCAGCGGCACGGCCGGCTGTACCGCTTGGTCGAGGGCGGCTTCGAGGCGCTGGTCGCCGGCTACCGGCGCACCCTCGACGTCGCGCTGCGCTTCCACCGCGTCACCTTCCTCGTCTTCCTCGGCACGCTGGCGCTGACCGGCTGGCTCGTCGTCACCATCCCGAAGGGCTTCTTCCCGCAGCAGGATACCGGCCTCCTCATCGGCACGGTGCAGACGGGGCCGGACGTCTCCTATGACGAGATGGCGAAGCGGACGCAGGATGCGGCCGCCGTCATCCTGCGCGACCCGGATGTGGAGAGCCTCGGCGTCTCGGTCGGCGCCGTCGGCGGGCTGACGCAGAACCAGGCGCGCATGTTCGTCACGCTGAAGCCGCGCGACCAGCGGCAGGCGGGCGCCGGCGAGGTCATCGCGCGCCTCAGGCCGCAGCTCGGCCGGCTCGAGGGCACGGTGACGCTGCTGCAGGCGGCGCAGGACATCAATATCGGCGGCCGGCCGACCTCGACCCAGTACCAGTACACGCTGCAGGATGCCGACCTCGCCGAGCTCAACACCTGGGCGCCCAAGATCTACGAGCGCATGCGCCAGCTGCCGGAGCTGCGCGACGTGGCGACCGACCGGCAGGATGGCGGCACCACCGTCACCCTCGAGATCAACCGCGACGAGGCGGCGCGCTACGGCATCCAGCCGCAGCTGATCGACGACACGCTCTACGACGCCTTCGGCCAGCGCCAGGTGGCGCAGTATTTCACCCAGGTGAATGCCTACCACGTGATCCTCGAGGTGCTGCCGGAGCGGCAGATGAGCCCAGCGGCGCTCGACCAGATCCGCATCCGCTCGCCGCTGACCGGGCAGCCGGTGGCGCTCTCGGCCTTCGCCCGCTGGTCGACGGTGCCGGTCTCGCCGCTCTCGGTCGCGCATCAGGGGCAGTTCCCCGCCGTGACGATCAGCTTCAACCTGCCGGCGGGGACGGCGCTCGGCCAGGCGACGGCCGCCGTCGAGGCGGCGCAGCGGGAGATGGGCGCGCCGCCGACGCTGACCGGCGCCTTCCAGGGCAGCGCCCAGGCCTTCCAGGACTCGCTCGCCAGCGAGCCCTGGCTGATCGCCGCGGCGCTGGTCGTCATCTACATCATCCTTGGCATGCTCTATGAGAGCTTCATCCACCCCGTCACCATCCTCTCGACCCTGCCCTCGGCCGGGCTCGGCGCGCTGCTGACGCTGCGGCTGGCGGGGATGGATTTCAGCATCGTCGCGCTGATCGGGCTGATCCTGCTGATTGGCATCGTGAAGAAGAACGGCATCCTGCTCGTCGACTTCGCCGTGCATGCCGAGCGCAACGAGGGCCGCTCCCCGCATGACGCCATCCGCGAGGCCTGCCTGCTGCGCTTCCGCCCGATCCTGATGACGACCATGGCGGCGCTGCTCGGCGGCCTGCCGCTGATGCTGGGCTCGGGGACGGGCTCCGAGATCCGCCAGCCGCTCGGCTACGCCATGGTGGGCGGGCTCGCGGTCAGCCAGGTGCTGACGCTCTACACCACGCCGGTCGTCTACCTCACCATGGGCCGGCTCGGCGGGATGTTCCGGCGGCGGGGAGGGCGGCCGGTGCCGGAGGGGGCACCGGCGGAGTAGCCTACCAGCGCAGCGCCCGGATGGCGGCGATCGGGTCGACGCCCTCGGCCAGCGCCACCTGGCGCAGCCGCTCCGGGTCCGGGTTGTCGCCATGGGCATGGGCGGCAAGCCCGGTCATCGCCCAGAGCGCATCCATCCCCGCCGCCGCGGCGCCGGCGAGGTCGGTATGCGGCGTGTCGCCGATGGCGAGCACCCGGCGCCGGTCGGTGAGGCCGAGCAGCTCCATCACCGGGTCGTAGACCGCCGGGTCCGGCTTGCCGACCTCGAAGACCGACCCGCCGAGCTCGAGATAGATGTCGGCGAGCGCGCCGGCGCAGATCAGCCGGTCCTCGCCGACCATGACGAAGCGGTCCGGGTTCACGCAGACCATGGGCAGGCCATGGGCCGCCGCCGCTTCGAGCGCCGGGCGGTAGGGCGCCGGGTCGGCCGAGCCGCGCTCCGGGTCGGGGCCGGTGTTCAGCAGGAAATCCGCCCCGGCCGGATCGGCGACCCGCTCGGCGACGCCCTCCTCGATCACCGAGAGGTCCTTCTCCGGCCCGATATGGAAGGCGCGGCGGCCGAGCGGGGCGAAGAAGGGGTGGCTGCGCTCCTTCAGCATCCGCCAGGCGATCTCGCCCGAGGACATGATGCCGTCATAGAGCGCGCGGTCGAGCGCCATGCCGTCCAGCAGCTCGGCGACGAACCAGGCGCGGCGCGGCGCATTGGTCAGGAAGACGATGCGCTTGCCGCGGGCCTTGAGCTCGGCCAGCGCCTCGGCCACGCCGGGATAGAGGCGGCGGCCGTTGTGGACGACGCCCCAGAGGTCGAGGACGTAGCCGTCATAGCGCTCCGCCAGCGGGGCGATGCCGTCGAGGATATCCATCCCAGTCTCCCTCAGGCCGCGGTGCCGACCGCTTCGGCGACGCTCGAGAAGCCCTCCCGCCGCAGCAGCGCGGCCAGGTCGCGGAGGATCGCCGGGACCAGGGCCGGGCCGGCATAGGCGAAGGCGGTGTAGAGCTGCACCAGGCTGGCCCCGGCCCTGATGCGCGCCAGCGCATCGGCGCCGCTGGCGATGCCGCCGGCGCCGACCAGCGTCAGCCGGCCGCGCGCGATGCCGTGGCATCGCCGCAGCATCGCCTCCGCCCGCCCGCGCAGCGGGACGCCGGACAGGCCGCCCGCCTCCGCGCGATGGGGCGAGCGCAGCCCCTCCGGCCGGGCGATCGTGGTGTTGGAGACGATGAGGCCGGCCGCGCCATGGGCGATGCAGGTCTCGATGACCGGGCCGAGGGCGGCATCGGCGAGGTCCGGGGCGATCTTCACCAGCACCGGCGGCCCCTCGATGGCGGCGATGCCGGCGAGGATCTGCGCCAGCCGCTCCTCCCCCTGCAGGTCCCGGAGGCCGGGGGTGTTGGGCGAGGAGACGTTGACGGTGACGTAGTCGGCGAGGCCGGCCAGCGCGGCGTAGAGGGCCGGGTAGTCCCGGGCCGGGTCGGCGCCCTCCTTGTTCACCCCGATATTGGCGCCGAAGACCGCCGGCAACGGGCGCGGCAGGGCGCGGAGCCGGCCGAGATAGGCCTCCACCCCGCCATTGTTGAAGCCCATGCGGTTGATGACGGCGCCATCCTCCGTCAGCCGGAACAGCCGCGGGCGCGGGTTGCCGGGCTGCGGACGCGGGGTGACCGTGCCGGCCTCGACGAAGCCGAAGCCGAGGTGCATCAGCGGCAGCACCGCGACGGCATCCTTGTCGAAGCCCGCCGCCAGGCCGAGCGGGTTGGCGAAGCGGAGGCCGAGCGCCCCGGTCGCCAGGATCGGGTCGGCCGCGGCCTCGGCACGGCCGGCGAGGCCCGCCCCCAGGGCCCTCAGCGCCAGGCCATGCGCCGTCTCCGCGTCGAGGCGGCGCAGCAGCGGCGTGGCGAGGGAGGCGAGGCGCGGGGTCATGGCGCCGCTGTGTGCCCCAGCCGGGCCGGGATGGGAAGCGGTTGACGCCCCCGCCGCCGCCCGCGACAAGCGTCGCGGGCAAGGGCCGGGAGGAAAGCCGAGTGAGGGGACCCGCGCTGCTGCTGGCCGGCGTCGTGCTGTTCAGTATCAACGACGCGAACAGCAAGCTGCTCTCCGGCCAGTACGGCCTCGGCGAGGTGCTCTTCCTCCGCTATGCCATGCTGCTGCCGGCCTTCCTGCTGGCGCGGGCGGCCTGGCCGGGCTTCGGCGGGCCGCTCTCGACGCGGCATCCCGGGCTGCAGGCGCTCCGGGCCTGCTCGATGATGGTCTCGGCGGGCGGCTTCTTCCTCGGCTTCCGGCATGTGCCGCTGGCGGAGGGCTACCTGTTCTTCTTCACCGCGCCGCTGCTCACCCTCGGCCTCGCCGCGCTGATGCTGGGCGAGGCGGTGGTGCGGGCGGCCTGGGGATGGTGCCTGCTCGGCTTCACCGGCGTGCTGCTGGCGGTGGCGCCGAAGCTCGGCGGGCTCGACGCGCCACTTGGCGGCTACCTGGCGTTGCTGGCGGCGACATTCGCCTTCGCCCTGAATCAGACGCTCAACCGGAAGCTGCGGACGGAGCCGGGGTTGGTGGGCGTCATCCTCTGGCCGAGCCTGCTCGGCCTGCCGCTCTTCGCGCCGCTGGCGCTCATCGACTGGGTGTCGCCGCCGCCGCTCGACCTGGCGCGGATGCTGGGGAACGGGCTGCTGGCCGGCGCGGCGGTGGTCTGCACCGCGGCAGCCTTCCGCCATTCGGATGCCGCCCGGCTCGCGCCCTGGGGCTTCGCGGCGCTGCCGGTCTCGGTCGGGCTCGACCTCGCCATCTGGGGGCATTGGCCGGATGCGGGGATGCTGGCGGGCGGGGCCGTCGTCGTCTTCGCCTGCCTGATGAGCGAGCGGGCGCGGCGGCGTGGGCTCGTTCAGTCGATCCCGGCGGGGAAGGCATGGGTGCCGTCCGGGCCGAGCGGCAGCGGCGTCACCGCCCGCACGGCGGAGAGCGGCAAGGCGCCGTAGAGATGCGGGAAGAGGCCCGGGCGGCTGCCGGCCGGCTCCCAGCGCAGCGCCTCGCCGAGCGCGGCGGCATCGACCTCGACCAGCAGCAAGTCGCGCTCGCCGGCGCGGTGCTTGGCGGCGCTGGCGCGGAGCTGGGCGCCGGTCGAGAAATGCAGGAAGCCGTCGCGCCGGTCGTCCGCGCTGCCCCGATAGGCGCCGGCGGCCTCGGCCTCGCGCCAGTCGGCGGCGCGGACCATGGTGTAGATGAGGGGGCTCATCGGCCGAGCGTCTGGAGCCGGTCGAGCAGCCGGTCCACCTCCTCCGCCGTCTGGTAGAGGCCGAAGCCGAAGCGCAGCCGCCGCCCCCGCCGGTCGGTGACGATGCCGGAAGCGGCGAGGCGGGCCTGCCAGCCCTCGGCATCCTCGAGGTCGAAGGCGAGGAAATTGCCCCGCGCCGGGTCGTCCGGCGGCACCACGAGCCGGGCGGGGTCGAGCCCGGCGCGCGGCAGGCCGGCGAGGAAGCGGGCCTGCAGCGCCAGCGCATGCGCATGGATGGCCGCCGCGTCGAGGCCGAGCCCGGCCAGCCAGTCCATCACCGCATTCAGCCGGTAGAGGCCGCTGGTCTCGAAGGTGGAGCCCATGAAGCGCCAGCCATCCCCGGCATAGGGTACGCCGGCCTGCCCCTCGGCCAGCGCCCCGAATCCGGCATACCAGCCGGTGGAGCGCGGCCGCGGCAGCCAGCCGGGCGGACAATGGAGGCAGCAGGCCCCCTCTCCCGCCATGGCGTATTTGTAGCCGCCGGAGAGGTAGAAGGCGCGGTCGGCAATGGCCGCGAGGTCGACCGGGCGGGCCATGAAGGCGTGGTAGCCGTCGATGACGAGGGCGGCCTCGCCGGCGGCCTCGGCGAGCGCGGGCAGGTCCGTCACCGCGGCGCCGGAGGTGAAGAAGACCTCGCTCGTCCAGACCAGGTCGAAGCCTTGCCGGGCAGCCTCCGCCAGGCGGGGGATGCAGTCGCGCGCCGGCTCGCTCGGGATGCGGGTGACGGCAACCAGCCCCTCCTCCTCCAGCCGCGCGAGCTGGCGGGCGAGGCTGTGGAACTCGCCATCCGTCGTCAGGATGCGCGGCGGCCGGTGGGTGGGCAGCGCCGAGAGGATCCGCACGACGAATTCCTGGGTGTTCGGCGCGAAGACGATGGTCGACGGGTCCGGCAGGCCGCAATGCCGGGCGACATGGCGCTGCGCCGCCTGCCAGACCGGGCCCAGCACATGCCCCCATTTCGTATCCAGCAGCCGGGCCGCGTCGTCCCAGGCGGCGAGCTGGGCCGCCCGCGTCACGTCGGGCCGCGGATGGTGGCTGTGGGCTGCGAAATGCAGCCGCTCCGGCGCGGCGCCGAGGCTCAGGGAGAAGTGCGGGCGAAGGTCCAGCATGGGCTTGCTCCGGCTGATTGCTTTAAGCTTAAAGTAACCTCTTCAAGGAGACCACTACCATGGTCGAGGGCGTGGAGACCGATTTCGCCAGGCGCATGAGCTATGGCGACTACCTGCATCTCGACCAGGTGCTCTCCGCCCAGCAGCCGCTCTCCGGCCAGCATGACGAGCTGCTCTTCATCACCATCCACCAGGTGCAGGAGCTCTGGATGAAGCTCCTCACGCACGAGCTGGACCTGGCGATGGCGAATATCCGCGCCGATGCGCTGCGCCCGGCCTTCAAGGCGCTGTCCCGGGTCGCACGCATCCAGAAGCAGCTGATCGAGGCCTGGGACGTGCTCTCGACCATGACGCCACACGACTACCTCGCCTTCCGCGACAGCCTCGGCAGTTCCTCCGGCTTCCAGTCCTGGCAGTACCGGCTGATCGAGTTCAAGCTCGGCGCGCGGGACGGCTTCATGATGAAGCCGCATGCCCACCGGCCGGACATCATGGCGGCGCTGGAGGCGGCCTTCCACGGCCCCTCGCTCTATGACGAGGCGCTCAGGCTGCTGGCGCGGCGGGGGCTGCCAGTGCCGGAGGCGGTGCTCGGGCGCGACCTCAGCCAGCCGCACCGGGCCGATGAGGGCGTCACCGCCGCCTGGGCCATCGTCTACGAGCAGGCCGAGGCGCATTTCGACCTCTACGAGCTGGCCGAGGAGCTGGTCGACCTCGAGGACGCCGTGCAGACCTGGCGCTTCCGGCACGTGCGGACGGTGGAGCGCATCATCGGCCACCGGATGGGCACGGGCGGCTCGGCCGGCGTCTCCTATCTCAAGGGCGTGCTCGAGAAGGGGTTCTTTCCCGAGCTCTGGACGGTCCGGACGCAGCTGCGGCCCGCCCCGCGGCGTGAGCGGTAGCCTCATTTATGGTTCCGTAAATCGGTTGCCGCATGGTCGGTGCCGTCCCATGAGACGGGGCGGGAGACCATGCCGGCGATCCAGGTTTTCGGGACCATTCCCAGCACGCTGCGGGAGAACACCAGACCGGGGGAGTGGGTCGCCGGGCTGATGCTGACCGGCGACACCGGCAACCTGATCGGCATCGAGGTCACGGGGCCAATGCGCTGAACTTCGTCGCGGCCTGGAACCCGTTGCTCGGCCTCGGCACCCTCGGCCTCGCCGCCCCGGTCGACTACGAGTACTTCGCCGCGGCCCGCCTGCCGCCGCAGCTCTCCTTCTCGCTCAGCTTCCTCTTCGACGATGGCAGCCGGCAGAGCCCGGGCACCGTCTACCGCGTCGCCGTCCTCGACCAGGACGACACGCCGCCGAGCGACCTGCGCCTCGTCACCGGCGGCAGCGTGGCGGCCGGGGCGATCGGCAGCGTCATCGGCACGCTCGCGGTCACCGACCCGGATTCGGCCGGGCCCTTCACCTTCACCTTCGCCGAGGAGGATGCCTGGCGCTTCGAGGTGGTCGGCAACACGCTGAAGCTGAAGGACGGCATCAGCCTCGGCCTCGACGAGATGCCGGTCCATCCGCTGTTCGTCCAGGTCTCGGACGGGCGGCAAAGCGCGGGCTTCACCCTCACCATCGCGGTGACGGATGCCGGCACGCAGCCGGGCCCGGTGGAGGTGCTGACGCCGTCGACGCCGCAATCCGGCTTCGTCCTCCACACGCCGAGCCAGGCGGTGACGCTGCACGAGGCGCGGGAGGTGACGGCGGCCACCAGCCATGGGGAGGGGCTGCGGCAGGTGCTGCTCGCCGAGGGGAAGGAGGTCTGGATGCCGGCGGTGCAGGCGCTGCGCCTCGCCGATGGCTGGCTCGACTTCGACCCGGCCGGCCAGGCGGTGCGCGCCGCCGCCCTGCAGGGCGCGGCGACAGGGCAGGCCGCGAGCGGGACGGACCTTGCCGGGCTCGTCGAGCGGACCAGCGCGGGCCAGGGCTGGGTCGACCTCGCGGCCGGGCTGTTGCCGGGGGCGCTGGCCGGGCTCGACGATGCGGCGCTGGTGACGACGCTCTACCACTCGGCCCTGCACCGCGACCCGGATGCGGCGGAGCTGGCCCTGTAGCTCGGCCGCCTCGCCTCCGGGGTCAGCCGGGCGCAGCTCGCCGCGGACCTGGCCGGCTCGGAGGCCGCGCTGGCGGCGGCGGCCGATCCGGATGGGGTCTGGGTCGGGCAGGCGCTCGGCGGCAGCGCGGCCTGGCACATGGATAGGGGCGGGCTGGGCAGCGGCGTGCTGGTGGTGGCGAGCTATCCGGCCGGGTCGGCCTGGATGCTGTGACGCGTCAGAATTTCAGCCGCTGGACCTCGCAGGTGCCGGCGAGGCTGCCGGCGGCGACGGGCAGGTCGCAGGGGGCGGGCGGCGTCGGCGGCTGGTCGCCGGGCCCGGCCAGGGCCGGCGCGGCGGCACGGCAGGCCTCCACCCGGGCCACGTCGGGCCGGCGGGAGAAGAGCAGCCGGGCCTCGCCGGTCATGCGGCGGCACGCCGCGCCTGCCCTCGCCGGGCAGGGGGGCGCCGAAGCCGGCGACCAGCGGGTCGCGCCGCGCGCCGATCCCCTCCGAGTCCAGCCAGGCGGTCTGGCCGGGCAGCTCGATGGCGAAGCCGCGCTCCTCCACCACCACCCGGAGCTGCCCGCCCTGGGGGAAGCGGCAGGGGAGGAAGGTCTCCGCCGCGGCCGGGCGCGCCAGGGCCAAGGTTGCGAAGGCGAGGGCGGCCGTCCGGGCCGGGCCGTACCGCATGGTCGTTCCTTCCGGTTATCGATGCCGGCACGTTACCCCGCTCCGCGAAAGCTTCAACTCGTCGCGCGCAGGGCCTAGGTTAGCGCCGTGGAAACCGCCGACACGAGCCTGGGCGCCAGGCCCCTCTCTCCCACCCCGCGGGGTGGGCTGCATCGATTCGCCAATCCGGGCCGCTTCCTGCGGCTGTCCGGGCGGGTGCTGCCCTGGCTGACCGCCGCGGCGGTGCTCACCCTCGGCATCGGCCTGCCCTGGGGGCTGTTCTTCTCGCCGCCCGACTGGCAGCAGGGCGAGACCGTCCGCATCCTCTACATCCATGTGCCGATGGCCTGGCTGGCGATGGGCGGCTATGCCGGGCTCGCCATCGGCTCGATCCTGTCGCTGATCTGGCGGCACCCGCTGGCCGACCTCGCCTGCCGTGAGCTGTCGCCGGTGGGCGCGCTGGCGACGGCGCTCTGCCTCGCCACCGGCAGCCTCTGGGGCAAGCCGATGTGGGGGACCTGGTGGGTCTGGGATGCGCGGCTCACCTCGGTGCTGGTGCTCTTCTTCCTCTGGCTCGGCCATGCGGCCCTCGTCCGCGCCTTCGACGACGCCGAGCGCGGGGCGCGGATGGGCGCGATCCTGGCGCTGGTCGGGGCGGTGAACGTGCCGATCGTGAAATTCTCGGTGGACTGGTGGAACACGCTGCACCAGCCGGCGAGCGTGACGCGGATCGGCGCGCCGGGCCTGCATGTCGACATCCTCTACCCGCTGCTGGTCTGCGCCCTCGGCTTCACCCTCGCCTTCATGGCGCTGGTGCTGGCGCGGACGCGGGCGGCGGTGATGGAGCGGCGCATCCGGGCGCTGGAGCTCGCGGCGGCGCGTCGCGCGGAGGCCGCATGAGCCTGCACTGGATCCACATCACGGCCAGCTACGCGCTGGTGCTCGGTGGCTTCCTGATCCTCAGCCTCGCCACCATCTTCCGTCATGCCGCGGCGAAGCGCCGGCTGGCCCAGCTCGACCCGCGCGCCCACCGGCGCGCACAGGATACCGCATGACCCGCAAGTCCCGCCGGCTGTCGCTACTGCTGCTCTGTGCCCTCGGGCTCGGCAGCGCGACGGCCCTGACCCTCTCCGCCTTCCAGGACAACCTGGTCTTCTTCCGCTCGCCGAGCGACATCGCCCGCGAGGCGCCGAAGCCGGACCGCGCCTTCCGCCTCGGCGGCCTGGTCGAGACCGGCAGCGTGGTGCGGGAGACGGCGCCGGACGGCAAGCCGGAGGCGCGCTTCCGCGTGACGGACGGCGCGAACGGGGTGCCGGTGACCTATGCCGGCGTGCTGCCGGACCTGTTCCGCGAGGGGCAGGGCGTGGTGACCCTCGGCAAGCTCGGGCCCGACGGCACCTTCCGCGCGAGCGAGGTGCTGGCGCGGCACGACGAGAGCTACATGCCGCCCGAAGTCGCCGATGCGCTGAAGAAGAGCGGCCACTGGAACCCGAACCAGGGCGCCCCGCCCCCGGCCGCCACCTGGAACACGCTGGAACCGGCGCCAGTGCAGCCGAGGCGCGGCTCATGATCCCCGAGATCGGGCATTTCGCCCTCGCCCTCGCGCTGGCCCTGTCGCTGGCGCAGGCGGTGGTCGGGCTGGTCGGCGCGCAGCGGGCCGATGCGCGGCTGATGGGCGCCGCCGCGCCGATCGCCGCCGGCGTGCTGGTGACGATCGCGGCGGCCTTCGCCTGCCTCGTCTGGGCCTATGTCGCCAACGACACCACGGTGCTGAACGTGGTGCAGAACAGCCATTCGGCGAAGCCGCTGCTCTACAAGATCAGCGGGGCCTGGGGGAACCATGAGGGGTCGATGCTCCTCTGGGTGCTCATCCTGGCGCTCTGCGGCGGGGCGGTCGCGGGTTTCGGCGGCAACCTGCCCTCGGCGCTCCAGGCGCGGGTGCTGGGCGTGCTGGCGCTGGTGGCGCTCGGCTTCATCGGCTTCATCCTCGCCACCTCGAACCCCTTCGAGCGCATCTGGCCGCCGCCGCTGGACGGCCAGGGGCTGAACCCGATCCTGCAGGACCCGGGCCTCGCCTTCCATCCGCCGCTGCTCTATCTCGGCTATGTCGGCTTCGCGGTGACCTATGCCTTCGCCGTCGCCGCCCTGATCGAGGGGCGCGTCGATGCCGCCTGGGGGCGCTGGGTGCGCCCTTGGGCGCTGGCGGCCTGGAGCTTCCTGACCCTCGGCATCGCGCTCGGCTCCTGGTGGGCCTATTACGAGCTGGGCTGGGGCGGCTACTGGTTCTGGGACCCGGTCGAGAATGCCTCGCTGATGCCCTGGCTCGCGGGCTGCGCGCTGCTGCACTCCGCCATCGTCGTCGAGAAGCGCGAGGCGCTGAAGACCTGGACGGTGTTCCTCGCCCTCCTCGCCTTCGGGATGAGCCTGCTCGGCACCTTCCTCGTCCGCTCCGGCGTGCTGAACAGCGTGCACGCCTTCGCCAACGACCCGGCGCGCGGCACCGTCATCCTCATCCTGCTCGCCATCTATATCGGCGGCGGGTTCCTGCTCTTCGCCTGGCGGGCGCAGGCGATGCTGCCGACGGGCATCTTCACCCCCATCTCGCGGGAGGGGGCGCTGGTGCTGAACAACCTGCTGCTCTGCTCGATCGCGGCGGTGGTGCTGGCCGGCACGCTCTACCCGATGTTCGCCGACCTCGTGCTGGGCGAGAAATTCTCGGTCGGCCCCCCGTTCTTCAACACGGCGATCTTCCCACTGGCGGTGCCGCTGATCGGCGCCATGACGCTCGGCCCGGTGATGCCCTGGAAGCGGGCGCGGCTCTTCCCCGCCCTGCAGCGGCTGTGGTGGGCGGCGTTGGCCGGGCTGGCGGCGCTCGTCCTCTGCTTCGCCATCGAGGGCTATCGCGTCGGGCCGGCGCTCGGCTTCGGCGCGGCGGCGTGGGTGATCCTCGCCGCCGTCGCCGACATCGCCGACCGCATCGCGCTGTTCAGCCGGCCGCGGGCGGCCTGGGCGCGGGCCAAGGGGCTGCCGCGCGCGGCCTGGGGCGGGGCGCTGGCCCATGCGGGGATGGGGGTGATGATCCTCGGCCTCGCCGGCATGGGCCTCGCCACCGACACGCTGCGCCTGGTGAAGCCCGGCGAGAGCGTGGCGCTGGCCGGGCTCGACTACCGGCTGGTCGGCGTCGTCGATGCGCCGGGGCCCAATTTCGCCGCGCGGCGCGCCACCGTCGAGGTGCGCAACGGCAGCCGGCTTGTCGCGGTGATGACGCCGGAGCGCCGCAGCTTCCCCGTGGCGCGGATGACGACGACGGAGGCAGCGATCCACACCACCTGGCTCTCCGACCTCTACGTCGTCCTCGGCGAGGAGCGGGATGGCGGCGCGGTGCTGCGCATCCACCACAACCCGCTGGCGCCCTGGATCTGGCTCGGCGGCGCGCTGATGGCGCTCGGCGGCGGCATCTCGCTCAGCGACCGGCGGGTCCGCGTCTCGGCGCCGGCGGCCAAGCTGGCCAAGCCGGTGAAGGCCGGGGCACGGGCATGAGCGAGGCGGCTCCCAACCCCGAAGCGGCCGCGTGGCGCCGGCGGGCGCTGCTGCTGGCGCCGCTGGCCGCCGCAGGGCTCGGCGGCGCCGGCTTCTTCGCCATGCTGCGCGGCCTCGGTACCGGCGAGTACGACCCGCGCGGCGTGCCCTCGGCCCTGATCGGCAAGGCGCCGCCCGAGTTCAGCCTGCCGCCGCTCGAGGGCGCGGGCCTGCCGGGGCTCTCGGCCGCCGACCTGAAGGCGGGCAAGCTGCTGCTGGTGAATTTCTTCGCCTCCTGGTGCGTGCCCTGCGTGATCGAGCACCCGCAGCTCATGCGCCTCGCGCGCGGGGGCGTCGTCATCATGGGCATCGCCTACAAGGACAAGCCGGCGGACAGCCTCGGCTTCCTGAAGCAGCGCGGCACGCCCTATGTGCGGCTCGGCGTGGACCAGCCGGGGCGGGCCGCGATCGACTGGGGGCTGTATGGCGTGCCGGAGACCTATTTCATCGACAAGTCCGGGATCGTCCGCTGGCGGATGGCCGGGCCGGTAACGGAAGAGATCCTGGACCGGCAAGTCACCCCGCTGCTGCGGCGATACGCATGATCCGCTGGCTGTTCCTGCTGATGCTGGCCGCGGGCCCGGCCCTCGCCGTGGGCGACCCGGCCGACCAGCTCCCCGACCCGGCGCAGGAGGAGCGCGCCCGGGTCATCGGGCGCGAGCTGCGCTGCATGGTCTGCCAGAACCAGTCGATCGAGGACAGCGATGCCGACCTTGCCCGCGACCTCCGGCGGATCGTCCGCGAGCAGGTGGCGCAGGGCAAGCCGGACGAGGTCGTCCTCACCTTCGTGCATGAGCGCTATGGCGACTTCGTCCTGCTGAAGCCGCCCCTCAAGCCGGAGACGGCGCTGCTCTGGGGGATGCCGGCCATCGCCCTGCTCGCCGGCGCGTTGCTGATCCGCGGCATGCGGCGGCGGCAGGCGGCGGCCTCCGGGCCGCCCGAACTCACCCAGGCGGAGCGCGACCGGCTCGCCCAACTGTCCGGCAGGCCGCGCGAGTGAGCTGGTTCCCGTTCTGGCCGCTGCTCGGCCTGCTGGCCGTGGCGGCGATCCTGCCGCTCGCCGCCAGCCTGTTCCGCCCGCCGGCGGCGCGGGGGCGGCGCGAGGCCGACCTCGCCCTCTACCGGGCGCAGATGGAGGAGCTGGACCGCGAGCGCGAGGCCGGCCGGCTGGACGAGCCAGGGCACAGGGCCGCCGTGCTCGAGGTGCAGCGCCGGCTGCTGGCGGCACCGGCCGAGGCGGGCACGCGCGCCGGCCGCGGGGCGAAGCTCGCCCTCTGGGCCACGGTCGCCGCCGTGCCGCTGCTGGCGCTTGCCCTCTACTGGCCGAGCGCGCTGCCGGACATGCCCTCCGCGCCCTTCTCGCTCCGCCAGCAGGTGGCGGCGCGGGACGAGGAGATGCTGGACCTGCTGCGCAGCCGCCTCGCCACGCTCAACCCGGCCAGCCCGCAGGCGCAGGACGGCTACCGGCTGCTCGGCAATGCCGAGCGCAGCCGCGGCGCGCTCGGCCCGGCGGCGGAGGCCTTCAAGCGGGCGCTCGCCGCCAAGTTCGACCCGGAGCTGACCAGCCAGCTTGCCCAGATCCTGATCGAGGACGACAAGCTGGACGAGGCCCGGCGCACCCTCGCCATCGCCCTGCCCCAGGCGCCGCAGCATGTCGGGCTGCGCTTCCTCACCGGCCTGGTCGAGGCGCGGGCGGGGAATGCGGCGCGGGCGCGGGAGCTCTGGCAGGCGCTGGTGGCCGAGGCGCCGGCCGAGGCGCCCTGGCGGACCATGGTCGAGCGACGGATGCAGGATCTGCCCTGAGCGCCACCGCGCATCTGGCTGCCTTCTTCCCGGAAGGCGTGCCGGAGGGGGTGCGGCTGGCCGAAGGTCCCTGGGCAGCGCCCGCTTTCGGCCCGCAGCGGCGGGCGGTGGGGCTGCTGGCCGCCATCGGCGAGGACCCGGTCGCGGCGGCGCTCGCCCGGACGGCCTCGGCCGAGGCGGAGGCCCTGGCGGCGGCGCTGCAGCCGCTCTGGCCTGAGCCCCTCGACCCGCGCCTGCTGGCGGCGACGCGCTGGGCGGACCCGTTCCGCGACCGCGCCTGCCCGGCGGCGGAGGGGCTCGCCTTGCTCGCCCTCTGGCGGCGCGAGGCGGCGGCCAACCGGGGCATCGCCGCCTTCCTCGGCATGGCGGGGTGGAAGCAGGCGGCCATCGCCGCCGCCTTCGCCCATGACGGGCCGCCGGCCGTCTTCGCCCGGGACGAGGCGGGGGCACTGGCGGCGGCGCGGGCGCGGGCGGGCGGCATCGCCGTCTGGGCGACGCGCGCCGCGCCGGGGCTGGCGGAGCGGTGCCGGGCGGCCGGCGTGCCGTTGCATTGGGTGGAGGATGGCTTCCTGCGCTCGGTCGGGCTCGGCGTCGATTTCATCCCCTCCGCCTCGCTCGCCGTCGACCCGCTGGTGCCGCATTACGATGCGGGCGGGGCCTCGGCACTTGAGCGCATCCTGGTCGGGACGGAGTTCACCCCGGCGCTGCTGGCGCGGGCGGCGGCGCTGCGGCAGGCGATCGTCGCCCGGGGGGTGACCAAGTACAACCTCCGTCGCCCGGCAGCGCCCCTGCCGGCAACGCCGGGGCGGCGGCGCATCCTCGTCGTCGGGCAGGTGGAGGACGATGCCTCCATCCGGCTCGGCGCCGGGCGCGTGCGGACCAACCTCGCCCTGCTGGAGGCGGTCAGGCGGGAGGAGCCGGAGGCCTTCATCGTCTTCCGCCCGCACCCGGATGTGGAGACCGGCTACCGGCGCGGCTACCTCCCCCGCCGGGCGGCGCTGCGGCTCGCCGATGCGGTGGCGGCGGGGGGCGATATCGGCACGCTCTTCGCCCAGGTCGATGCGCTGCACGGTATCACCAGCCTGGCCGGCTTCGAGGCGCTGCTGCGCGGGCTGGAGGTCACGGTCTGGGGCCGGCCCTTCTATGCCGGCTGGGGGCTGACCCGGGACCGGGAGGCGATGCCGCGGCGGGGCCGCGCCCTCCCCCTCGATGCGCTGGTGGCCGGGGCGCTGATCCTCTATCCGCGCTACCTCGACCCGGTGACCCTGCTGCCCTGCGGGCCGGAGCTGCTGCTGGAGAGGCTGGCCGACCCCTCCGGCTGGGCGCCGGCCTCGGCGGCGCGGCGGGCCTTCCTGCCCTGGTGGCGGCAGCAGGGCTGGTGGCTGAAGCAGGCGCGCCGCTTCGGCCTCTGGCAGCGCTGACCGCGGCGACTCAGTCGAGCGAGATGCGCGCATCCCTGGCGATCGCCTGCCAGCGCAGGGCGCTCGCGCGGATATACCCGTCCACCTCGGGCTGCGGGACGTAGAGCGGGTCGACGAAGGCCGATTGCAGCCGCTGCTCCGTCTGCGGCGTGCGGGTGCGCTCGAGCGCCGCGGCGAGGGTCCGGGCGATGGCGGGCGGCGTCTTCCGCGGTACGAAGAGGCCGAACCAGATGCCGAGGTCCACATCCGGCATCCCGCTCTCCTTCAGCGTCGGCACCTGCGGCAGGGCGCCCGCGCGGCGGGCCGTGGTGACGGCGAGCGGGCGGAAGGCGCCGGACTGGATATGCGCGGTGGAGGTGGCGGTGGTGTCGAAGCCGAAGTCCACCTCCCCCGCCAGCATCGCGGCGACCAGCGGGGAGGAGCCACGATAGGGCACATGCGTCGCGTCGATCCCCGCCTCCTTCAGGAAGACCGCCGCCGAGAGGTGCGAGGAACTGCCGTTGCCGACCGAGCCGTAGATGAGCGGCCGCGCCTTGGCCTCGGCGATGAAGGCGGCGACGTCCCCCGCCTTGATGCGGGCGGGGATGACGGAGAGGATGTTCGCCACCTCCCCGATCGTGCCGAGGCAGAGGAAGTCGCGCACCCCGTCGACGCCGCTGCTGGCGTAGAGGATGGGGTTCACGCCGAACAGGGCGGTGGTGCCGAAGAGGATGGTGAAGCCGTCCGCCTCCGCCTGGGCGGCGGCCGCCGTCCCGATATTGCCGCCGGCGCCGGCGCGGTTCTCCACCACCACGGGCTGGCCGAGCTCCCGCCCCAGCGGCTCGGCGACGATGCGGCCGACGATGTCGGTCACCCCGCCGGGCGGATAGGTGACGATGAGGCGGAGCGGCCGGTCGGGCTTCCACTCGGCCGGCTGGGCGCGGAGCGCCGGCGCGGCGAGCAGGGTGCCGAGACCGGCCAGGGTGGTGCGGCGAAGCGGCATGGAGGCTCCTCGATCCAGGCGCGTAAGGAAGCCGAGCCGTGGCCCGCTGTCCAGCCTTCAGGAGGTGGGCTTGAGGCGGCCGCGGCGGGCGAGGCCTGCAGTCTTCCAGCGCGGCTCCGCCGACTTGGCCCGGCGGCGGAGCGGGGTGGCTTCGGCCGATGGAGCGGTCTCAGGCAGGGTCTCGGGCAGCACCTCTGGCGGAGCTTCGGCTGGGGGGGCGGCCTCGGGTGGGGCCTCCGGCGGCGCCTTGGGCGTCGCAGCGGCTTTCGGGGGGCGGCTGCGCCGGCGCACAGGCGGCGGGGCGGCCTCGGGCGGCGACGGCGTGGCGGGCTCGGGCAGTGCCGGCTCCGCTGCCGCCGGCTCCGGCTCCGGCTCCGGCTCCGGCTCCGGCTCAGGCTCCGGCTCCGGCTCCGCCACAGGTTCCGGCTCCGCCACAGGTTCCGGCTCCGCTGAGCGCGGCGGCTCCACCGGGCGGACGGGCTCCGCCCGGTCCAACAGCGCGCGCAAGGTGCCAGCCGTCTCGAAATAGGAGCCGTCGCGGCTGACCAGGTAGCGCTTGCCCTCGATGGTGAAAATGCGCCGCTGCATGGTGAGGCGCTGGACCTGCAGCTCGGTCGCGGGGAAGAAGGCGCAGCCGATGGCGCGGGCCGCGGCGACCTCGTCGGGGGTAAGGATCAAATGGTTCTCTCGGTCGGAATGGTGGGGCGGACTGTCCCGCGTCTTGCCCGGGGAGCCAAGTGAAACCCCGTTGAGGCCAGGCCGGAACGCGCATGGAAGATGGTGCGGGCAAGACTGACCGCCACATGCTTCGGCACATCACCGACCCGCGTCCGGAAGGCCTGCCGGTTGCCTCGCCGCACATCGGTCAAGCAACTGCCAGAAGACTTTCCGCCATCCCATGAATTGGGACATCATTTCGGCCAGAATGGCCGGACATTCAGAACGGAGCCCCGGCACAGGCCTCGGCGCGCGCTCGACAACGGAATGATGCAGGCGGAACCGGGGTCTGGAGCGGGCGATGGGAATCGAACCCACGACATTCAGCTTGGGAAGCTGACGTTCTACCTCTGAACTACGCCCGCAGCGCTGGAGACCATAGCCGCAGCGGGCGCCGGGCTCAAGCCCGCCTCTTGCACCGGCACCATGGAGAAGGGTTGACCGCGCCGCCCCAGGGCCGCTAACTGCGCCCGGGCCGCAATGCCCCCTCGCGATTTGTCCGGCCAGCTTGCGGCGAGGTCCTCACGGGTTCCCATCGGCGACATGACGGCGATGGGTTCAAAACAAGCGCGCTAAATCGGCCGTCGAGGGCGCCTCCGGGACCCTCGCGCACCGCATGGGTGCCGGACACCATTGGCCTGCCAGGGTGTTCCAATCCGATGTCCAAGTCCCTGCCCGAGCGTCCCCTCCGCCCCGCGACCTTGCTCGTCCGCGGCGGCACCACCCGCACCAACCATGACGAGACGGCGGAGGCGCTCTTCCTTACCTCGGGCTTCGTCTACGAGAGCGCCGAGCAGGCGGAGGCGACCTTCGCCGGCACCGCCTCGCACTACCAGTATTCCCGCTTCGGCAACCCGACCGTCTCGATGCTCGAGGGGCGGCTGGCGGCGCTGGAAGGGGCGGAGGCCTGCCGCTGCACCGCGACCGGCATGGCGGCGGTGCATGCGGCGATGCTCTCGCACCTGAAGGCGGGGGACCGCGTCGTCGCCTCGCGGGCGCTGTTCGGCTCCTGCCACTGGATCGTCTCGACCCTGCTGCCGCGCTACGGCATCACCGGCGAGTTCGTCGACGGCGCCGACCTCCGGCAATGGGAGGCGGCGCTGTCGCGGCCGGCGGCCCTCGTCCTGCTCGAGACGCCCTCCAACCCGATGCTGGAGCTGGTCGACCTGCCGGCCGTCGCGGCGCTCGCGCACCAGGCCGGCGCCATCGTCGTCGTCGACAATGTCTTCGCCACGCCCCTGCTGCAGAAGCCGCTCGCGCTCGGCGCCGATGTCGTCGTCTATTCCTGCACCAAGCATATGGACGGCCAGGGCCGCGTGCTCGGCGGCGCCGTGCTGGGCAGCAAGGCGTGGGTGGACGGGGTGCTGCAGCCCTTCATCCGCAACACCGGCCCCTCGATCAGCCCGTTCAATGCCTGGGTGATCCTGAAGGGGCTGGAGACGCTGCATCTCCGCGTCCATGCGATGTGCCGCAGCGCCGCCGCCCTCGCCGACTTCCTGGCCGAGCGGGTGGAGGTGCGGCGCGTGCTCTACCCCTTCTCCGCCAGCCACCCGCAATACGCGCTGGCGCAAAGGCTGATGACGGGCGGCGGCACCGTCGTCACCTTCGACCTCGCGGGGGGCAAGGAGGCGGCATTCCGCTTTTGCAACGCGCTGCGGCTGATCGACGTCTCCAACAATCTCGGCGATGCGAAGAGCCTGGTGACGCATCCGGCCACCACCACCCATATGCGCATCGGCGCGGAGGAGCGGGCGCGTCTCGGCATCGCGGACGGCACCATCCGGCTCTCGGTCGGGCTCGAGGATGTGGCGGACCTGGTCGAGGACCTGGCGGAGGCGCTGGATGCGGCGGGGGGCGCCGTGGCGCGCGCAGCCGAGTAGTAGCGCGAGGGGCCGCGGCCGTGGCAGGCTGCGGCCCCATACGGGGGGAAACAATTGATGCAGCGCCCGCCTACCGATGCCGATCCGGCCCGGCAGCCCGGCTATACCGAAGTGACGCGGGGCGTGCGGGTCTCCGTCCGCACCTTCTTCCTCGCCGACCAGTCGGAGCCGGAACGGGGCCATTACGTCTGGGCCTATCGCGTCACCATCACCAACGAGGGCCGGCAGACGGTGCAGCTGCTGAAGCGCACCTGGCTCATCACCGACGCCCAAGGGCGCACCCAGCAGGTGCATGGCGACGGGGTGGTGGGGGAGCGGCCGGTGCTCGATCCCGGCGAAAGCTTCGAGTACACCTCCGGCACGCCGCTGGCGACGCCGTCGGGCTTCATGCGCGGCACCTACCACATGGTGCTGAGCGACACCGGCGAGGGCTTCGACGTGGCCATCCCGACCTTCAGCCTCGACAGCCCGCACCAGCCGGGGCGGCTGCACTAGCTCAGGGTCGGGTCCAGTCGGTCGCGCAGCCAGTCGCCGAGCACCGAGACGGAGAAGGTCGTCAGAACGATCACCGCCGCCGGCGAGAGCAGGATCCAGGGCGCACGGGTGAGGTACTCCCGCCCATAGCCCACCATGGAGCCGAGCGAGGTCTCCGGCGGCTGCACCCCAAGGCCGAGGAAGGAGAGGCCGCTCTCCAGCAGGATGATCTCGGGGAAGGCGAGCGTCATCGAGACGATCAGCGTGGAGGCGATGTTCGGCAGCACGTGCCGGCCGTAGACGCGCCAGGGCGAGGCGCCGAGCTGCCGCACCGCCGCCGCATAGCCCTGCGCCCCGGCGCTGATGACGAGACCGCGCGCGATCCGCGCATAGCGCTCCCAGGCATGCAGGCCGAGCAGGCAGACGAAGAGCGTCAGCGAATTGCCGAAGAAGGCGAGCACCGCGAGCGCCAGGATCAGGAAGGGCAGGCTCGCCGAGAAGTCGACCAGGGCGAGGACCACCTGCTCGACGGCGCCGCGGAAATGCGCCGCCAGCACGCCGAGCGAGGTGCCGACCAGCGCGCCGATGACCGTCGCCCCGAAGGCGATCAGCAGGCTCATGCGGATGGAGAAGATCAGCCGCGACAGCACGTCCCGCCCCAGCTCGTCGGTGCCGAGCGGGTGCAGCCATGTCGCCCCGGGCGGCGCCAGCCGGTTGCGGAGGTCGAGCGCGGTATAGGCATAAGGCGCGATCGCATCGGCCAGCAGCGCGACGCCGAGCATCAGCGAGAGCCAGGCGATGGCGAAGAGCACCAGCGCCGGCCAGCGCCGCCGCCGCCTGCCCTCTTCCACCAGCCGGACGGGAAGCGCGATCCCCGACATCTCAGGCCGCCCTCTGCCGCAGCCGCGGGTCGAGCGCGCCATAGAGCAGGTCGACCACGAAATTGGCGGTCACCATGGTCGCCGCCACCAGCAGCAGGATGCATTGCACCACCGCGAGGTCGCGGTTGGCGACGGCCACCACCAGCAGCCGCCCGACGCCGGGCCAGGAGAAGACGCTCTCCACCACCACGGCGCCGGCGATCAGCGAGCCCACCATGAAGCCGATGATGGTGACGGTCGGGATGGCCGCATTCGGCAGCGCATGGCCCCAGACCACCGCCCGCCAGGGCACGCCCTTGGCGGAGGCCGTGCGGATATAGGGCTGGCCCAGCACCTCCAGCATCGCGCTCCGGGTGAAGCGCGCCAGCACCGCCGCGCCGCCGACGCCCATGGTGACGATGGGGAGGATGGCGTGGCGCCAGCTCTCCTGCCCGCCCGAGGGCAGCCAGCCGAGCTGCACCGCGAAGACCAGCACCAGCAGCAGCCCGAGCACGAAGGAGGGCACGGTGAAGCCGGCGACGGCCAGCATCATCACCGCCCGGTCGATCAGCGAATTGCGGTGCAGCGCCGCGGTGATTCCGGCCGGGATGCCGAGGCCGAGCTTGATCAGCAGCGCCGGCACCGTCAGCGCCAGCGTCGCCGGGATGCGCTCCGCGACCAGGGCGATGGCGTCGCGCCCGTCGCGCATGGAGCGGCCGAGGTCGCCGCTGAGGATCGCCCCGAAATAGTGGAGGTACTGCACCCAGAGCGGCTCCTCGAGCCCCCAGGCGCGGCGGAAGGCGGCGATGGCCTCGGGCGGGGCATCGGCGCCCATGATGATCTGCGCCGGGTCGCCTGAGAGGCGCAGCACGACGAAGGCGAAGCTCACCACCATGACGATGGTGATGGCGGCGCGCAGCAGGCGGAAGCCGAGGAAACGGAGCATCAGGCGGCCTTTCGCGCCGGAACATCGCCCTGCGCCACATGGCAGGCGACGCGGCGGCCGTCGCCGGCGCGGGGCTTCAGCACTGGGTCCTCGCGCGTGCAGACCGCGACGGCCGCCGGGCAGCGCGGATGGAAGGCGCAGCCGCCCGGCCGGTCGGCCGGGTTGGGCGGGTCGCCCTGCAGCAGGATGCGCCGCTGCCGGCGGCCGGGATGCGGGATGGCGGAGACCAGCGCCTGGGCATAGGGGTGCGCCGGGTCGTGCAGCACCGCATCCGGCTCGCCCTCCTCGACGATGCGGCCGAGATACATCACCGCGACCCGGTGGCTCACCTGCCGCACCGCCCGCAGGTCGTGGCTGACGAAGAGGATGGCGGTGCCGAGCCGCGCCTGCAGCTCCACCAGCAGGTTCATCACCTGCGCCTGGATGGAGACGTCGAGGGCGCTGATCGGCTCGTCGCAGACCAGCAGCGCCGGGTCGGTCGCCAGCGCGCGGGCCAGCACCGCGCGCTGGCGCTGGCCGCCGGAGAGCTCGTGCGGGTAGCGCCCGGCCTGGTCGGGGCGCAGGCCGACATCGCGGAGCAGCACCGCGACCCGGTCCGGCCGGTCGCCGATGCCGTGGATCTCCAGCGGCTCGGCGATCTGCGCACCGATGGTCATGCGCCGGTCCAGCGCGCCGAGCGGGTCCTGGAAGACCATCTGCATCCGCGCCCTGAGCGCGCGCCAAGCCAGCGTGCCGGGGCCGGGCATCGGCTTGCCCTCGAAGGCGACGCTGCCGGCATCGGGCCGCTCCAGCCCCAGCACCAGGCGGCCTGTGGTCGACTTGCCGCAGCCGCTCTCGCCGACCAAGCCGAGGGTGCGGCCGCGCTCCAGCGTGAGCGAGACGCCATCCACCGCCCGCACCTCGACCGGGCGGCCCAGCAGGCCGCGGCGCATGGCGTAGCGGCGGGCGAGGCCCGTGGCCTCGAGCAGGGGTGCGCCCCTCATGCCGGCACCAATTCCCGCGCCGCGCGCAGGCAGGCGGCGGCATGGCCGGGCTCGACGGCGACGGCCTCCGGCACGCCCGCGGCGCAGGCGGCGGCGGCATGCGGGCAGCGCGGGGCGAAGGCGCAGCCGGGCGGCATGGCATTCGGCTCCGGCACGCCGCCGGGGATGGCGGCGAGCGGCCGGCGCGGGCCGTCCAGCGGCGGCAGGGCGCCGAGCAGGCCCTGCGTGTAGGGATGGGTTGGCCGGGCGAAGAGGCGGCCGACCGGCGCCTCCTCGACGATCCGCCCGGCATACATCACCGCGACGCGCTCGCAGGTCTCCGCCACCACGCCGAGATCGTGGGAGATGAGCACGAGCGCCATCCCCGTCTCCCGCCTGATCGCCGCCAGCAGCTCCAGGATCTGCGCCTGGATGGTGACGTCGAGCGCCGTCGTCGGCTCGTCCGCCACCAGCAGCTCCGGCTGGCCGGCCAGCGCCATGGCGATCATTACCCGCTGGTTTTGCCCGCCGGACAGTTCATGCGGATAGGCATCCATCCGCCGCCCGGCATCGGGGATGCCGACCTGGTCGAGCAGCCGCCGCGCCTCGGCCCGCGCCGCTGCGCCATGCAGCCCGCGATGCAGGCCGAGCGCCTCCGCCACCTGGCGGCCGATGCGGTGCACCGGGTTGAGGCTGCTCGCCGGGTCCTGGAAGATCATGGCGACGCGGCCGCCGCGCACCCGGTCGAGCAGCGCGGGCGGCGCCCCCAGCAGCTCCTCGTCGCCGAGGCGGACGCTGCCGGCGACCCGCGCCTGGCCCGGCAGCAGGCCGAGCGCTGCGAGCCAGGTGACCGACTTGCCGCAGCCGCTCTCGCCGACCAGGCCGAGCGCCTCGCCGCGGCCGATGGCGAGGTCGATGCCGCGCAGCGCCGGCGCGCCGCCGAAATCGACGGTGAGGCCGCGCAGCGCGATCAACGGCTCAGACACCCCAATTCGCCGCGCGGAAGTCCATGGCGAAGGCCGGCGCCGCGCGCCAGCGGATGTCGCGGCGCTTCGCGGTGAAGGTGGCGTTCTGGTGCAGCACCGTAAAGGCCGGGTCCTCGCGCTCGGCGATCTCCAGCATGCGGCGGAAGACCGTCTTGCGCCGGGCGCGGTCGGTGCTGGTCTCGAGCTCGACCGAGAGGCGGTTGAACTCCTCGTTCGTCCACTCGCCGACCTGCTGCTGCTGGCCGTTCGGCCCGTGCTGGTTGGTGAGCGAGGAGACGGGGTCGCTGAACAGGCCCGAGTTGGACCAGTCGCGCACCGCCCGCGTCGGCGTCTGCTCCAGGATCTGCGACCAGTTCTCCTTCATCTCGATCTGCACGTTGAGGCCGGCGGCGCGCCACATCTCCACCAGCACCTGGGCCGTCGCCACCTGGTTGGTGTAGTAGTTGTTCAGCAGGCGATAGGGGATCGGCTCGCCCTTGTAGCCAGCCTCGCGCAGCAGGCGACGGGCCTCGGCTGGGTCGTATTTCGGCACCTCCCAGTCGGCCTGGAACATCTCGCCGTAGAACTCCCATTGCAGCCCGCGCGGGATGGCGGTGCGGCCGGCCCAGAGGCTGTCGACGATCGCCTGCCGGTCGATCGCATGGGTGAAGGCGCGGCGCACGCGCGGGTCCCGCAGCACCGGGTAGTTCCTGTCGAACACCGTCAGCCGGTGGTTCGGGATGGTGCCGCCCAGCACCTCGAAGGCGCGGTTGCGTTCGATGCCGGCGATCTGGTCGGGCGGGATGTCGCAGGCGAAGTGGTACTCGCCGGAGAGCAGGCCGTTCACCCGCGACGAGACCTCCGGCACCTCGACGAAGCGCAGCTGCTTCAGCGGCGGGCGGCCGCCCCAGTACTCGTCATGCGCGGCGAGCGTGAGCGAGTTGTCGGCGCGGAACTCCACCACCTTGTAGGGGCTGGTGGTGATGGGCTGGCGCGCCCAGTCGAGCCAGGTGGCGGCCTCGGCGAAGCCCCGCCGGCTGCCGATCTCGGAGCCGGAGCGGGCGAGGCGCCCCTCCAGCGTCACGTCCGGCGTGCGGTTGACCCAGCGGAGCGTGTACTTGTCGACGATCTCGATGCGCTCGAAGCCGGGGAAGCTGCGGTTGGCGACGGCGGGCACCTCCTGCGGCAGCTCGCGGCCGGCGCGGCCCGGATTGACCTCGGTGATGCGGATGGTGCTGCCGCTGTTCGGGCCGCCCGGGCCGAACATGCGCTCGTTGCCGAAGGAGAAGGCGACGTCCTCGGCCGTCAGCTCCTCGCCGTTATGGAATTTCACGCCCTGGCGAAGCTTGAGCTCGACCACGCTGTCGCTGATGCGGCGCGTCTCGGTGGCCAGCACCGGGACGGTTTCCAGCCGGCTCGCATAGTTGCGGCCGAGCAGGCCCTCCCAGAGCGAGGTCAGCATCACCCGCTCGCCGACATTGCTCTGCTCGCGCAGCGGCTCCAGCGTGTTGGAGTTGCTGATCTTCTGCACCGCGACGGTGATGCTCGGCCGCTGGTCGGACTGGCCGATGGCGAAGCGTGGCAGGCCGGCGGCGAGCGCGGTGCCGGCGATGAGGCTGCGACGGTCGATCATGCTGGGGTCCCCCGGTCTTCGAGCCCATCGGGCGTGGCGCGGAAGGCGGTCAGCGTGCGTTCCGCATGGCGCAGCCGCCAGGACAGGGCGCGCTGCGCATACTCCTTGACGAGGCCCGCATGCGCTGTGCTCTCGGCGAGGTTGCTGAACTGGTGCGGGTCTCGCTCGAGGTCGAAGAAGAGCGGCGGCAGGGCGGCGAAGTGGACATACTTGTACCGCCCGTCCTGGATGACGCAGAGGCTGCACTCGTCCATGTGCAGGCCGAGATCGGTCTCCGGCTGCGAGTAGAAGACGTCGCGGAAGTCGAACTCGTAGTGCAGCGCGTCGCGCCAGCCCTGGGGCGCGCCGCCGGCCAGCAAGGATGCGAGCGAGCTGCCGTCGCAGGCGCGGGGAATCTCGCCGCCGAGCGCCTCGAGGATGGTCGGCATCAGGTCGATGCTCTCGGTCGGCGCGCCTTCCACAGCGCCGGGGCGAGCGGGGCGGCCAGCCTCCTTCACCACCAGCGGGATGCGGAAGCTCTCGTCGAAATAGCCGATCTTGCCGAGCAGCCAGTGGTCGCCGAGCTGCTCGCCATGGTCGGAGGTGAACACCACCATGGTGTCCTCCCACTGCCCGGTCTCCTCGAGATAGGCGAAGACGCGGCCGAGATTGTCGTCGATCTCGCTGATCAGCCCGGCATAGGTGGCGCGCATCAGCCGCACCGAAGCCTCCTCCAGCCCCGTCGCCGCGCCGCCCGCGCCGTGGAAGAAGGAGCCCTGGCCGATGCCGCGCAGGTAGAAGTCGAGCAGCGGGTGCTGCTTCGCCTCCTCGCGCCAATCGGCCGAGCGCACCGGGCCCGGCATGGCGGCGGGCGCGTACATCGCATTGTAGGGCGCCGGCGCGATGAAGGGCGGGTGCGGCCGGTAGTAGCCGAGATGCAGGAACCAGGGCTTGCCGTTGACGCCCTTCAGATAGGTCAGCGCCCGCTCGGTGAAGTAGGCGGTGTCGGAGAGCTCGGCCGGGATGCGGCAGGGCCGGTCGGTGGCGCCGGGCACGGCATCCTCGCCGGCGGGCAGCCAGATATCCTCGCGCCGCTCCGGCAACCTGTAGCCCTTATGGGCGAGCCAGCCGAAATAGCCGTCCATCGTCGGCTCGAAGGCGCCGACGCTGCGGAAGCCTTCCATCAGGTCGCCGAGATAGGTGAAGCGCTGGTCGCGCGGGCCGGTGGTGCGCGGATCGGGCGTCGTCGTCGTGTAGCCGATCAGCGCCGGGTCGTAGCCGATGCGGCGCAGGGCCTTGCCAAGGTTCATGTGCCGTGCGTCGAGCGGCACGGTGTTCTGCACCGCCCGGTGGTTCATCAGGTAGAGGCCGGTCAGCAGGCTGGCCCGCGCCGGGCCGCAGGGCACCGTTGTCGTCACGTGGTTGCGGAACGTGACCCCTTCGCGGCACAGGCGGTCGAGATTGGGCGTCTTCAGGAAATTGGCGCCCAGCCATGGCACGAAATCCGCCCGCCACTGATCCACCACGATGAGAAGCACGTTCCGCGGCCGGTGCATCATCCATCCCTCTCCGAGCGCCGCCGATAGCGCATGCGGCTTGACAGGCGTATGGCGGTTCGACGTCCATTCGATGACAGCTTGCAGGTTGCGCGCTTCGGGCGGTTGAATGCATCAATAATCGGAGGAAACGTCGATGCGCGCAGCCATCTTCCGCGGGGGCGATCTGGTGGTGGACACCATCCCCGACCCGTTGCTCGGCAAGGGCCAGGTGCTGGTCCGCACGCGCGCCTGCGGCATCTGCGGCTCCGACCTCCACGCCGCCAAGCACGCGCAGGAATTCGCCGAGCTTTCCGCCCGCAGCGGCGGGCGCTTCGGCATGCCGGCCGATCGCGATGTGGTGTTCGGCCATGAATTCGTCGGCGAGGTGGTGGCGAACGGGCCGGGCACCGAAGGTCGTTTCATGCCCGGCACCCTCGTCACCTCCATGCCGCTGACCATCCGCGGCAGCACCGTGCAGGGCATCGGCTACAACCCGGAGGTGCCAGGCGCCTTCGCCGAATACATGCCGCTCGCCGAGCGCATGCTGCTGCCGCTGCCGGAGGGGATGGAGCCGGACCATGCGGCAATGGTGGAGCCGATGGCGGTCGGGCTGCATGCCGTCAATTTCGGACATATAACGGAGGCGGACGTGCCGCTCGTCATCGGCTGCGGGCCGGTCGGCCTAGCGGTGATCGCGGCACTGCGGCTGCGCGGCGCGGGGCCGATCATCGCCTCCGACTACTCGCCCGCGCGGCGGGCGCTGGCCGAGCGGATGGGGGCGACGACGGTGGTCGACCCCGCAAAGGACTCGCCCTATGCGGCGCTCGAGGCGGCGGTGACGCCGGCGGGCTTCGATGCGAGCCGCTATGCGCAGCTCTTCGGCCAGGGGCCGCGGCGGCGCCCGGCGATCGTCTTCGAATGCGTCGGCATCCCCGGCGTCCTGCAGCAGATCATGGAGGGCGCGCCGGCGGGTGCGCGCGTCGTCGTCGTCGGCGTCTGCATGCAGCCGGACCGCATCGAGCCCTTCTTCGGCATCGTCAAGCAGATCAGCCTGCAATTCGTGCTGGCCTACACGCCGGAGGAGTTCCGCGAGACGCTCGGCCACATCGCCGCCGGGCGGATGGATGTGGCGCCGCTGGTCACCGGGCGGACGGGGCTCGACGGCGTGCGCCAGGCCTTCCAGGACCTCGCCAACCCGGAGCGGCACGCGAAGATCCTGGTGGAGCCCTGGCGCTAGCCGCGGCGCAGCAGCCGCATCGCCGCGGCGAGGCGGAGGCGGAGGCCCGGGCCGCTGCCGCCCCGCAGGGCGCGCCATCCGGTGGCGAGCAGCGCCCGCCCCGCAGCGCCGAGGCGATGGACGAGCGCCCGCGCCGCCACCCAGGCCGGGATGCCCTCCAGCAGCGCATGCCCATAGGCCAGCAGCCGCACCGTCCGGTCATAGGCCCAGGCGAAGGCGGGTACCTGCAGCATCTTCGGCCGGGCGATGGCGAAGAGCCGGGCGGAGAAGGCGACCCCCACCACCTTCGCCCCCAGCAGCAGCGCCACGCCGAGCACGAAATGCCCGTGCAGGAAGAGCCAGAGCTCGCCGAACTTCAGCAAGGGAATGACGGCGAGGAAGGGCAGCACGAAAACCACCACCACCATCCGCGGGCTGAGCCGCGCCACCAGCCGCTCCGCCAGGGCGAAGACGGGCAGCTGCGACAGCGCCCGGCCGAGCGCCATCAGCCAGCGCCACAGCGTCGCCTCCAGCAGCACCGCGACGAGGGCAAGCAGGATGATGGGAATATGCGCGATGCGGCGAAGGGCGGGCCGGGTCATCGCCCCAGCCTAGCACGGAAGGCTCAGTAGATCCCCATGGCCAGGCCCGCGCCGAGCGCCGCGCCCAGCTCCTCGCAGCGCCGCAGCTCCTCGGGCGGGATGGTCTTGGGGGCGAGGATCGCCTCCGCCGTCTGCGCCCGGGTGCAGAGGATCAGCGGCTCCGCCACCGGCCGCAGCCGCCAGCCGGTGGCGATGCGGGCGAGCTGCCGCGCGGCGTTGCTGCCGTCGCTGCCGGCGCAGATCATCGCCGCATAGGGGCGGCCGTTCACCCGGTCCAGCACGGGGTAGTAGCTGCGGTCGAAGAAGTCCTTCATCAGCCCGGCCATGGCGGCGAGGTTCTCCGGGGTGGCGAAGAGGTAGCCATCGGCCGCGAGCACGTCGCCGGGCCCGGCCTCGGCGGCCGGCAACAGGCGCACCTCGACCTCGCCGGCGGCGCCGCGGGCGGCGGCCTCGGCCATCTGCCGGGTGCCGCCGGTCGTGCTGTGCCAGACGAGGAGGAGCGACCTCACCGCCTCAGGCCGGCGGCCAGGACACCGCGACATCGCCGGTGACGACGGCCTGGCAGGCCATCCGCCAGCCCTCGGCGAGTTCCGCCTCGCCCAGGTGCCGCCGCTCCCGCAGCGTCACCGGGTCGAGGTGGTCGCGCCCCTTCTCGATGCGGCAGCGGCAGGTGCCGCAGACGCCGCCGGCGCATTTGAAGGGGATGCCGCCCGCCTCGCGGATGGAAAGGCGCAGCAGGGTGATCGCCCCATCCGCCTCGGCCTGCCGCCCGCTGGTCAGGAAGCGGACGGTGATCATGGCTGGCGCGGCGGGGCGCCGCCGCCTTCGGCCGGGCCGCCCGGGGCGGGGGACTGGCCGCTCGCGGGCGTCATGCGTTCGCCGAGGGCCTGCATCTCGCGCCGCTGCTGCGCGAGGCGGGCCTCGGCCTCGGCGATCTCGCCGACGAGCTCCTGGCGGCGCTGCTCCATCTGCGCCACCTGCTCCCGCAGCGCGGCCGCCTGGTCGAGCAGCTGGGCGGCGTCGCGGCGGGCGGCCTCGGTGGCGCGCGCCTGGGTCTCCGCCTCGGCCAGCGCGGCGCGCCGGGCGGCGAGCTGCGTGCCGGCCGCCTCGGCCTCGGCCCGCACGGAGGCGAGGCGCCTCTCCTCGGCCGCGGTGCCGTCGCGCAATTCGGCCAGCCGGCGCTCGGCGGCGCCGACCTCCTGGCGCAGCGCGGCGCTGCGCTGCTCGAGGCCGCGCAGCGCCGCCTGGGCCTCGTCCCGGGCAGTGGCGAGCCGTGCCAGCTCGGCCTGGGCCTGCTCCACCGCGCCGCGCCGCTGGGCGAGGGCGGCCTCGGCCTGGCTCAGCTCCCCGCGCAGGCCGGCGAGGCGACGGTCGGCCTCGCCGGCCTGCTGCTCGCTGGCGCGGGCGCGGCCGGCGGCCTCCTCGGCGCTGCGGTTGGTGCCCGCGAGGCGCGTCTCCGCCTCGGCCAGCGCGGTGCGGCGGGCGGCCAGCTCGCGCTCCGCCGTCGCGGTATCGGCGCGGAGGGCGGCGATGCGGCGCTCCGCCTCGCTGCCGGCCTGCTGCCGCTCCGTCAGCGCCTGCTGCGCCTCGGCGATGGTGCTGCGGAGGCTCTGCAGCCGCGCCTCCTCCTGCGTCGCCCGCTCGCGCTGGCCGACCAGGCGGCGATCCTCGTTCGCCGCCTGGTCGCGGAGGCTGGCGAGGCGGCGCTCGGTCGTCGCCGCCATCTCGCGCAGGCCGGCGAGGCGGCGCTCCTCCGCCACGGCGCGCTCGCCGAGGGAGGACAGGCGGCCATCCTGCGCCGAGGCCTGGTCGCGCAGCTCGGCGAGGCGGCGCTCGGCGGCGGCGGCCTGGTCGCGCAGGGTGCCGATCCGCGCCTCGGTCTCGCCGAGGCTGCCGCGGCGGGCGGTGCTGGTCTGCTCCAGCTCGGCGAGCTGGCGCTCCTCCTCGGCCAGGCGCTCGCGCAGGCGCCGCGCCTCGGCCTCGGCGCCGCCGCGCGCGCGCTGCGCATTGGCCAGCGCCCCGCGCGCGGCATTCAGCCGCTGCTCGAGCGCGGCGAGCTCGCCGGCGGCTTGGCGTCCGGCGGCGAGGGCGGCCTCCAGCTCGGCGACGCGGCCGCGGAGCGCGGTGCCCTGGGCTTGCGATTCCTGCAGGTTGCGCTGCATGGAGGCGATGCGCTCGCCGCGCTCGACGGTCAGGCCGCAGCCGGCCAGCGGCACCAGCAGGGCGGCAAGCGCCGGCCCGCGCCAAGACAGCAGATAAGACATCCAACCCCCCAAGCCCACGCCGCCTATGGCGCCCGTTCCGGCCGCCCGGGTCAACCACCGGTCCGTTGCATCGCCGCATCCAGAATTCACGAAAGGGTTGAGGCCGCTCCGCCATCCGGCGCCCGCCATTCGGGCCATGGCGGCGCGGCGGAAGCATGCACAGATAGTCGACATGAGCGACACCCCCTCCCCCGGCCTTCCTTCCGGTCTTTCCACCTTCTCCGACCGGCTCGCCAGCCTCGGCGCGCTGGGCGCCGCCCGCACCGTCGCCGTTCATGGCCGGGACGGCCGGGCGCGATCCGGCCTGCTCTGGGCCGAGGGGCTGGTCGTCACCGCGGAGGAGGCGCTGGAGCGCGACGACGAGCTCGCCCTGACCCTGCCGGACGGGCGGGAGGTGGCGGCGGGCCTCGCCGGGCGGGATCCTGGCACGGATGTCGCCCTGCTGCGCGCCGAGACCGGGCCGCTGCCGGCCTTCGAGCTGGCGCCGGCCGAGGCGCTGGCGGCGGGGCATCTCGTGCTGGCCATCGGGCGGGACGAGCATGGGCCGCTGGTCGCCTTCGGCGCCGCGACGCAGGTGGCGGGGCCCTGGCGCTCCATGCGCGGCGGGCGGCTGGAGCGGCGGATCCAGCTCGGCCTCAGGCTCGACCCCGCCTGCGAGGGCGGGGCGGTGCTCGACCATGCCGGGCGGCTGGTCGGCATGGCCGTGCCCGGGCCGCGGCGGCGGGCGCTCGCCATCCCGGCCGAGACCATCGCCCGGTCGGTCGAGCATATCCGCCGGCACGGGCGGGTCGCCCGCGGCTATCTCGGCCTCGCCCTGCAGCCGGTGCGGGCGGAGGGGATGCGCGGCCTCATCGTCGTCGGCATCGACCCGAAGAGCCCCGCGGGCGAGGCCGGGCTGCTGCTCGGCGACGTGCTGGCGGCCTGGGACGGGGCGCCGCTCGGCTCGGTGCGCGAGATGCTGGCGCGGCTCGACCCGGAGAGCATCGGCACCGAGGTGGCGCTCGACCTCATCCGCGGCGGCGAGCAGCGGCGGGTGACGGTGCGGATCGGCGAAAGGGCGGCCGCCTGATGGCCGCCGCGCTGCTCGACCGCCCGCCTCACGGGCCACCGCCGCGCCGGCCGGCGAGCCTGGCGGCCGTCGCGGTGCATGCCGCCGATTCGGAGATCGCCGCGCGCCTCGCGGACCTGCCGGGCATCCGCCTGGTGGAGGAGCCGGCGGCGGCCGAGGTGACCGTGACGGATACTTCAACGGTGGAGGCGGGCGGCCCGCCGACGCTGGTGCTGGCCGACGGGGCGGCGGCGCTGGCCGCGCTCCGGGCCGGCGCGCGGGCCGTGCTGCCGCCGGACGCCGCCCCGGCCCTGCTGGCCGCCGCCTTGCCGGCCATCGCCCGGGGCCTGGCGGTCCTGCCGCCGGCGCAGCTCGCCGGCCTGGCAGGGCGGGCGCCGGCCCCGGCGGCGGTGGAGGCCGGGCTGACGCGGCGCGAGCGGGAGGTGCTGGACCTGTTGGCCGCCGGCGCCTCCAACAAGGTGATCGCGCGGCGGCTCGGCCTCTCCTTCCACACGGCGAAGGCGCATGTCGCCGCGGTGCTGCAGAAGCTCGGCGCCGCGAGCCGGGCGGATGCGGTGGCGCGCGGCGCGCGGGCGGGGCTGGTGCTGCTCTGACCCCCCACGACACCGCTGCGCGGCGTCGCGGGGGCCCCGGATCGTCGCCGCATGCCCCGGGTGTCGCCCCGCCTTCCGCGGCCAAGGCGCGGAAGGGCACCAAGGCGAGGCCGCGTCAGCCTGGCAGACGGTAGAAGACCAGGCCGCCGATCTCGGCCGTCGGCACTTGGCCGATCGCCCAGCCGGGAAGCGAGGCGCCGTCATGCCAATGGGTGGCGCCTTCGGTCGGGTCCGGCAGGGCGCCGCCCAGCGCGCGGGCGGCGATGCGGCGGCACATCTCCATCGCCGCATCGGCCGGCGCCTCGGCCCGCAGCCCGCCGGGCTGCCAGCACCGGAAGAGGAAGGGCGCGCGGCAGGCCTCCGCCAGCAGCGCCCTCCAGCCCGCCCCGGCCTGGCGCCCGGGGTGAAGCGCATGCGCGGAGCCGGGGCCTCCGCCGCCATTCTGGCCCGGTTCACCACCAGGGCGGCCAGCGCCTCGATGGCACGGACGGGGCGGCTGCCGGCCTCGGCGCGCAGGGTGAGGGCGAGGATGTCGGCGGCGCCCATCACTCGTCCGCCCCGAGCCGGTCGCGCAGGCGGATGGTGCCCACGGCTTCCAGCTTCTCCTCGATCCGCAGCAGGTGCTGCGACAGGCGCCGGTCCACGTCCCGGATGAGCGAGAGCGGGACGTAGCTGCGCGCCACCTCCAGCTTGAACTCGGCCAGCTCGTCGCGGGTGCGGCGGACCTCGTCGCTCTCCCGCTCGGTCGTGCGGTCGATGCGGTCGTGCAGGTCCTTCCGCAGGCCATGCAGCATCCAGAACAGGGCGGCGGCGATCGGCGCCTCCACGGCGCTGATCCACCAGGTGGGTTCGATTGACATCGCGGCTCACATGCCTCCTTGAAGCGGCGTGCCGGCACGACCACCCTCGGGCGGCACCGGGACGCGATGGAACAGTGACGATCTGGAACGAGCCCTATCTCGAGACCTGCTGCCGCGCGGCGCTCCACCGGCTGGTGCTGGTGGGCGCGGGCGGGCGGCCCGACGGGCTGAAGGACGGGCCCTGCCTGGAGCGGCTCCAGGGCATGGGCCTTGCCCGGCTCCGGGCGGATGGGCGCTACGAGCTGACCCCGGCCGGCCGCGAGCGGCATGCCGAGGAGATCCTGAAGCTGCGGAAGGTGGGTTAGCCGCAATGCTGTTCATTTTGGGATTCTTATCGCGGCCTTGTAATCAACACGCGTAATCGGCTGCGGTGCGCGCGGGCGTAGCGGGTAGTTGCTCATCTTTCGCTTGACCCCGCGCGGTACCTGGCGACCGCGACCGCTGACCGCACGCTCTTCCAGGATCTCGTCCAGCACTGCCTTATGCAGGCTACGCCTGCCCCGAGGGGGAAAGCGCTGCGAAGTGCGGGATCTTGCGGCGGATAACCTGCATAGCGTGCGAGAAGGACAACCGGTCGGGATCCTCATCGGCCTGCAGAGCGGCTTCGTGCATCAGCCCGCGCACAGCGAAATGCGTCAGCAGCAAGCCCCAGACCTCCTGGCGCACCAGCGCCGGCGTCTTGGAGCGCAGCACCACCCGCGCGCCGCGGAGCTGCGTCTTCAGCTCCGCCAAAGCCACCTCGATCTCCCACCGCTCGTGGTACAGCGCGGCCAGCTCCGCCGCCGGCGCGCGCTGCGGATCGAGGATGCTGGTCACCACGCGATAGAGCGGCTCGGCATCGGAGATGCCCTCCAGCCGGTACTCCACCACGCGCAGCCGCAGGCCGTGGCTGCGGTGCCGGCGATCTGCCGCGCTTGGATAGGCTGTGGTCAGGTAGGAGCCGTCCGGCAGCACCTGCTCACGTGGCAGCCGCAGGTTGCTCCTGACGCGCCAGAGCAGGTTGGCGCCGCTGCGCGCCGCCCGGCTCCAGAGCGCATGGCCGAAGAACTGCCGGCCGGCCAGGCACAGCATGCCAGGCCGCAGCGCGTCCAGCACGGCGTACGCCAGCGTCGTCTCGCCCTCGCCATAGCGGCCCAGCCGCGCGCCGAACAGCACATGCGTGCCGTTCTCGACCAGCGCCACGAGCCGGAGCTGCGGGAAGGCGCTCTCGCCCCGGCTGGCCCCGGGCAGGCCGAACTCGGCCCGGTTCTCCGCCGTGTCGGCCACGTCCAGGCAGGTGCCATCCAGGCTGGTCAGCCGCCAGCCGCGGTACCGTGCTCCCTGGGTGGCGGGCGTGGCGATCGGCCGCACCAACGCTTCGTAGAGCCGCTGCAGCGGGTTGAAAGCAATGCTTTCAACCTCCAAGCCGGCTGCGTGCCTGCGAGATGCCGCTCTTGCCGGCAACCCGCACCGCCTCAGCACCCCAAAGCCAGCGCAGCCCCTCCAGCAGGCAGCGCAGCACCTCACGCGTGCTCGACCCCATGTAGAGAGCCATGGCAATGACGTAGTAGACCATCACCGACGCCGGCAGGTCGCGCTCGCGTTCGCTGGCCCGGCCGGTCTCGGCGAGCACCTCGCGCACCCGCGCCAGCGGCACTGCCCGGGCAATCACCCCGAGGCTGATGTGGTCACTCAGACGAACGCCAGCCGGCAGGCCAGCAGGAACACCGGCCATGGCTGCCAATCCTGCGTCACCCAGGGGCCGCCATCATAAGCTCCTCGAGCCTCAAAGTGAACAGCATTGGGCTTAGCCCCAGTGGCCTTTCCACGGGTGACAGCCGGTAGGGCGAAGATGTCGCACGGCATGCCCTTCAGTGTTGCCGTTTCGGCCGGCGGCCCATTAATCGGGCGGCGGGGCAGGTAGAACAGCCTTGAGGTGTCGGTGCAGGCTTGGTCATGGCTCAGCCCCAGCGTTGCGGCCAGCGCCTCGATCCGCTCCTTCCAAGCGTCGTTAGCCTCCTGCTGATTTTTGTATCCGGACGCCAACCAGGGCCGCAGCAGTGGGAGGGCGACGCGGAATTTGGGGCAGGGCTGGTGCTCGAACGTGACGTACTCGGCGTCTTCTTCCACAATCCGCGCCCCCGCGGCGATGCGCGGCAGGTAGTTCTTCTCGGTCTCGAGGAAGGCAGCGGGCGCCAGCGCCTGGTCGGTCGCAGCGATCCGGAACCTGTCCCAGTTGCCGCGCTTGACCCGGGTGGTGGAGGCCAGATGGGAGTGGGTCGAGCTGACGGCGGTGGTCCAACCCTGCTCGATGAGTGGATTGTGCAACCTGCTTTCTGGAAATTCTGGGTGGACGTGCTCAGGCATTCCGCT
>NZ_JCACHU010000111.1:0-2847 GCF_059504005.1 Belnapia sp.
GTCTCGTCCGTCGAGCAAGCCGACGAATGAGGCGCCCAGCTCTTGGCTGCCTGCGCCCTAACGCCAAAGACCTTCGGAGCGGCGGCCCGCGGTGCGGGTGTAGTCGACGGTGTGCCGGGGGTCGCGGTGGCCGAGGTAGTCCTGGATGAACTGCAGGTCGTGCCCGTTGTCGGCGAGCGCGAAGCCGCAGGAATGACGCAGCGTGTGCTGGTGGACGCCGGTCAGGTTGGCGCGTGCCGCGGCGGCTGCGACGAGGTAGTTCACCGCCTGGCGGGTGAGCGGCTGGTCGCGCTCGGAGACGAACAGCCCGGGCAGCGCGTCGGTGCGGGTGGCCAGGTAGCGGCGAATAGCGCGCAGTCCGTCACCAGCGATCGGCTGCTCGACCGAGAGGCGACCCTCTGAACACGCTCTTGTCATTCGGCGTCGAGCTGCCGGTGGGAGTGGGCCGTTGCTCCCCGCCCCAATACCGTTCACTGAGCGGGTCGCGCCCGCAGCGACCAGCAACTGTTAAACGCCCTCATATAGGTTTTGCCTGCGGGGCAAGGATTAACGACGTAGCGCTCCTCTGGAGGGATCAAGTCCGCGCATCCCAGCAGTGCCAGCGCAAGCGACAACGCTGCAAACGTTGCTTTCACAAGCTTTGCTCCATCAGGACCAATGGTTCAGGCCGCGGGGGTGTCCGGCCAAGGTCTTCAGCCCGGGGATAGCGCCGGCTGTCATGCAGACCAACATCCGCAGCATGAGCATGTTCCCTAACCAAGCGCCTCCAGCTGCGAAGCCGAAGATCTCGCCTGAGGAGCGCCGGCGCCGGACCGCTGATCGGCTGAAGGCCATCCGGTTAAAGATGGCGATTGGCCGCGAGTTGGAAGATCGAGGCCTTACCACACCCGCTGCGATCGGCGCCGCCCTTGGGATGCCGCCGGCGGAGGCCACCAAGCTGCTGACCCGGCATCAGTGGCGGGAGGGGGATGTGGCGCTGCTCGAGGCCGCGGTGGCTCGGCTGGGGGTGGAACTGCCGGAATCAGCCAGCAATGGGGGACCAAGCTAACCAGCGCCGCTGCTGGTGCAGAACACTTGCGAACCGGTCCAGCGGAAGTCGCCTTGGAGAGCTACTTCCAACATATTCCCGGCACATGAAGGCCGCTCCCCCGGAGCGGCCTTCATGTGCGCTAGATCAAGCATGGCAACCTCACCTGCGGCAGGCGAGGCTTATCGCATGTAACAGGGCTCAAGCGATTGGCGCGGCTCCCGAAAACTGTGCTCCAACAATCCTGTCGTCCGTCGGAACGGTTGAAGTTGCCCAATACCGGCGGCCTGCGCCGATCCGATGTGCGCGCTAGCCTCCGGGTGTAAGGGCTGCGAGCACCGTGCCGGCCGCCGCGGCGAGCGCGGCTTCTGGCGCCGCGCCCGGCGGCTCGTCGGGCGCGGGAGGCGCGTAGCGGGCGCACCGCGGTCGGCTCGCGTTCAGGGCGTCGTGCATCGCGAGGTGCATGATGGTGCGCGAGCACCAGTTCGCGTACGGTTTAAGCCGCTCGGCCAGTTCCGCCCAATCCGCGACGGTGGCGGCGGCCCTGGCCGGGCAGGATAGCAGTGCGTAAGTGAGGGTGGTGGAGACCACGAGGCGGCCAGCTTGGCGCCGACCCAGGACGCGCGCTGAAGGCGCACGACCGTGGCCGCCGGGAAGCCTCGTAAAGCGCTGGATGGGGCGCCGCGGGATGCGTAGCGTCGCTGCATGAGCGGCCGAAGGCTGCCGGCATGGGAGGAGACATCGCATGATCACCCAAGGTCCCCAGCACCCGGGCCTGTTCCGCCGCAGGGCCCTGTTAGCTGCCGGCACAGGGCTTGCCGTCCCTAGTCTCGCCCGCGCCCAGGCAACCGGTGGCGCCGGCGCCTGGCCAGAGCGGCCGGTCAATCTGATCGTTGGCTTCCCGCCCGGCGGGCAGACCGACCTCGCCGCGCGCGTGTTGCAGAATGCGCTGCAGGTCGCGCTCGGCCAGCCGACGCCGATCGAGAACCGTGGCGGCGCCGGCGGCAACATCGCGGTCGAGCAGGTGCTGCGCGCTCGGCCGGATGGCTACACCCTAACCGTCGGCAATGTCGGCACTTTCGTGCTGAACCCGCACACCATGCCGGGGATGAACTTCGACCCGCTCGAGCTCGTGCCCATCGGCCTGATGCTGCAATCGCCACTGCTGCTGATGGTGCACAGCGGCATCCCCGTCCATACCTTCCCCGAATGGCTTGCCTGGATGCGCAGCCAGCAGCCGCGCGGCATTGACTTCGGTACGACCAGCGCCGGCGGCATCGGGCATGCCACAGCGGAGAAGTTGCGGGCGCGCCTCAGCGGCAACCCGGTGTTCAACATGATCCACTACCGCGGCAGCGGGCCGGCCTTGCAGGATTTCATCGGCGGGCGCTACCAGACCCAATTCGAGGCCCCGTCGCTGGTCCACGGCTTCGTGCAGGAAGGCCGGCTGCGACCGATCTTCGTCACCTCGCTCAATCGCAACCCGGCCTTCCCGGACGTCCCGACCGCGGAGGAGGCGGGGCTGCCCGGCTTCCACGTGGCGGCCTGGGTTGGGCTGTTCGGTCCGCGTGGCCTGCCGCCGGACATCGTGCGGCGGGCGAATGCGGCGCTGAACGAGGCCTGCCGCGACCCAACGCCGCGCCAGCGCTTGGCCGAGCGCGGTGACGAAATCGGCGGCGGCACGGTGGAGGAGTTCGCCGCGCGCGTGCGGCGAGAGCATGCGGAATGGGGCGCGCTGGTGCGGGAGGCCGGCGTCCGTGCCGAATAGACCAGATGTCCGCCTGAGATAGGGGCGACCCGTCTCACAGTATGCAGGTTGC
>NZ_JCACHU010000112.1:0-2742 GCF_059504005.1 Belnapia sp.
GATGTCCTGCCGCAACGCATTCAGAATACAGGAGTTCTTCATGGACGGGCTCTAATGGCTCGCGGGTTAAGCAGCTGGCGGTGCAGCCGGCGGCAGTCGTACGCAAGAGCGACCACGGTCTGTTCGCCGGTGAAATTGGCGAGATTGCGCAAGTGGACGCGACTGAAGCTGGGTATGGCGTTGATGATTCCGCAGACGGGTTCGACACTGTGCCTGGAGCGGGTGTCGCGGGATTTGGCGTCTGGGACTTCGAGTTTGTTGAGCATGGTGATGCGGAGCGTGATCCTGAGCTCGAGATGGCGGCTCGAAGTCGTCAGCGCAGTGCCGCCGGCGGCTCCAAATGACTCGAACATTCAGACCCGCTTTCCAATCAGAACCTCGGAGGTGTGATGACCTGAGGCGTCGGCGCTGAGGTCGGATATCGTCGATGAGCACTATGTCAGGCAAAGCGCCTCCGGCGATGCTTTCATGTCATGGCCGAGTTCTTTTTCGTAAAACTCCTGATCCCCTGAAAGGGGCGCCGGCCACTACCACTACACATTTCGACAGAATGGCATCCGCGGGCCGGATGGGCGTTCGCTGTCCGGACCAGCCCCGGGCCACCGCCGGCGGTCACGCTTGGCGTCTAGCTCTCTGGTCCGTCCCCGCAGCACCGACCCCTTCGGCGCCCTTCGCATCGCCGCATCTTGGACGCTGCTCCTGCGGATGCTGCTCAGCATCCTGCTGGAAGGCAGGTCCCAATCGTTCAACTGCAACCCGCTACGCCGATCAGGCCGGCTTCACCACAGGGGTCTTCGCCTTCGGCAGGGTCGTGTCCCACAGCGTGGTGTAGGAGCGATGCTCTCTGGCGGGCTATGCCGCGGCGTCAGACAGCTGCACCGGGCAGGCTGACGGCTGGAGTATCGCTCACAGCGCTGATGGTCTCCAGTGTCATATAGCGCGAGCGCTGGGTGGCCCATTCGTCGGACTGCTCGAGCAGGAGCGCGCCGACGAGCCTGACGACGGCGGCTTGGTTCGGGAATATGCCGACCACGTCGGTGCGGCGCTTGATCTCGCCGTTGAGCCGCTCGATCGGGTTTGTAACTGGTATGTAGACCTCGGTGCCTGCCTCGTCCGGCTGGGACGGCCTTGGTGTCCCGGCGTATGGTGCGACCATCCGGGACGAGGGGCACCGGGAGCGCAAAGAGTGGGCAGGCCGATGTACATGATGAGCTGAGAGCTCGCGTTAGTAGCTGGCCGCCCCCGCGACCTGCCCGGTTGCGCCGAGAGCGCGGATCCGTAGTTGTCGTGTTGCCCACTGCTCCCGTCGACCGTGTTGAAGGAGAAGCAGGATGCGGCGTGTCATAGGCATGGACGTTCACCGCACCTTCGCGGAGGTGGTGGCCTGGGAGGACGGGCGCTTGCGCCCACTTGGACGGGTGGACATGACCTGATCGGGTTTGGAGGGCTTTGGGCGAACGCTGGCCAAGGCGGACGAGGTTGTGGTCAGGCGACCGGCAACGCAATGGCGGTGGTGCGGGTGCTCGGGCCCTACGTGGCGCGAGTGATCATGGCATACCCGCTGCAGGTAAAGGCGATCGCGCACGCCCGGATCAAGACCGACAAGATCGATGCCGGCGTGCTGGCGCAACTCCGGGCGGCTGACTTCCTGCCCGAGGTCTGGTTGCCCGATGCCGAGACCGAACGCCGGCGGCGGCTCGTGGCGCGGCGCAACCAGGTCGTCCGGCACAGGACGCGGGTCAAGAACGAGGTGCATGCCATCCTGCACGCGCACCTGATCCCGCCGTGCCCGCACGCCGACCTGTTCGGCAAGCTCGGCCGTGTCTGGCTGGAGCGGCAGGATCTGCCCGATGACGAGAAGGCCGCCATCGCCCGGCACCTGCGAGAGATCGACCGCCTCGGCGAGGACTTGGCTACGCTCGACCGGGAGGTCGCCGAAGCGGTCATCGACGATCCGGCCGTGAAGCGCCTGCTGACCATCACCGGCGTTAATCTCACGGTGGCCGCCGGGCTGGTCGCTGCCATCGGCGACGTCAAGCGCTTCTCCGAGCCGGAGAAGCTGGTCAGCTATTTCGGGCTGAACCCGCGCGTCCGCCAGTCCGGTCTCGGCCTCGCGCAGCATGGCCGCATCAGCAAGCACGGTCGTGCCCACGCCAGGGCCATGCTAGTGGAGGCAGCCTGGGCAGCGAGCAAGCGCCCGGTCCGTTGCGCGCCTTCTTCCTGCGGATCCGTGCGAAGCGAGGGCATCAGGTCGCCGCCGTGGCGGTTGCTCGCAAGCTGGCGGTGATCTGCTGGCATCTGCTGACCAAGGACACCGAGTACCTCTGATCGCTAACCTCTTCCATCTCCGCCGCGACCACGTCGCCACCCTCCAGTATCGTGCCGCAAGGGCGCGGGCATTCGAGGTGTGGGCAGATATCAGCGGGGTCGCCGCCGCGGCCTGAACTCTGCTGTGCGTCGCCTTTGGTATGCCAACGTGGCGGCCAAAGATCGGAAAGTTGACTGTGCCCCACCATAAGAGAACGGTGCCCATTGGAGACCGTCGCAGCCGTCAGCGATACTGGCCCCGTCAGGCTCGGCGCCGTGCCCGCCTGACGCGGCGGCTCAGCCCGCCATAAGCCACGGCTTCTACTCCACGCAGAGGGGCACGGCCGGGAGCTACCCGATACCTAACTTTGGCAACTCAAAAAGGGGTTCTGTTGCATCGTTTGCGGATCGAGGCGATCGCAGCCATGCTGGGAC
>NZ_JCACHU010000113.1:0-2694 GCF_059504005.1 Belnapia sp.
AATCACACCGTACCCGCAGGCGCAACCGCCATGCCCGGGAATCTGCTCCGGTTACCGCCCGCCCTGCCGTCGGCTGTCCTTGACCAACCACTGCAAACCGTCCTCCAGAATCTTACCGATAGCTTCCACATTGATCGGAGCCGAACCATTCGGTCTCGGTTGGCCAGCGGTGTGTCCTTGACCCCTGATCGCAGACGCAAGCCGAGCCGCCAGAGGGGCGAGGTTGGCTCGGGCGAAAGCGTCGAAAGCAGTAAACCCCTCCGGCGAGCTACTGTCTTGCCTGCAATCTCTGGCTAGCAGACTAGCGGCAACCCGTTGCAAAGAATGCGCACGATCAGTTTTTGCAACGGCATCCGCCTCGAGCCGCGCGATGACTTGCTGCACCACGTCTGAGGGACCTTGGATGGCCGAGCGGAGTGCCTCCGCCTCCTGGCGAGTGGCTTGAGCCTCGCCTTGAAGCCGTTCTGCTTCTGCAGCCAGCGATTGGGCTGCAGTGATGGCGTCGTTCTGATTCATCTTGAGCACATGAGGGCGGGCGCCGGAGCGAGCAAGAGGCCACCATATGATCTGGTTTGACTAAACGCCTGCTCGGCTCAGGAGCAACCTCAGCCCTTATCGACAAACACAGAGGGGTTCTCAGATCAGGCACGCGCCAGCGAGGGAAGTTCAGCCCCTCGGGCCAACCATTCGGGCTGGTCTCCCCCCAGCTTCGGTGTCGGCAACGCCCAGCGGCACGGCGTCTCCGATAGGCGCAGCACTGGGCCAAGCGTCAGCAGATCGCCGTAGGACGAGTGCTCGGGCACATAGAGTGGCTCGAGCTCCGCCTCGGTCAGTTGCTCCGGTGCATCGTCGAAACTGTTGAGAAGTCCCTGGCGCTGATAAAACATGGCGGATTGGCAGAGCGAAGTTTGCACGTGGTAGCTCCCGCCTTCGCGGGCACGGCGGGCCAGCGCCAGCATCGTGCCGAAGGCCGCGAGGTAGCCCGTCAGGTAATCGCAGATCGGCGCCGGGGCGAGCTTCGGCCCGCCGGCGCCGGTCATCTGCCCATGAGTGTGGGCAATGCCCGAGACCGACTGCGCGACCTGCTCCCACCCAGCGCGCCCCGCAAAGGGGCCGCCAGATCCGAAGCAGCTGACCGAGACGGTGATCAGGCCTGGGCGGAGCCGAACCAAATCCCCCAAGCCGAAGCCGCGCTCGCCGAGTTGGCCGGGACGGTAGCCGTTGACGAAGACATCGGCCTCGCGCGTCAGCGCGGCCAGGCGGTTGGCCTGGTCGGCGTGTCTGAGGTCGAGGAAACAGCTCCGCTTGCCGTGGCTCAGGTCGCGCACGTATTCCGGCACCTGCGGCAGGTGGGGGGCGGTGACCATCAGCACGTCGGCGCCGTGCTCCGCCAGCGTGCGTCCGGCGGTCGGTCCGGCCAGGATGCGGGTCAGGTCGAGCACGCGGACCCCTGACAGCGGGCGGTCACCGGGCGGCAGCGGCTCGGGCTGGCCCTCGGCGACCTTGGTAACCTCCACCACGGGCCGGGCGGCGAGATAGGCACCTTGCGGGTGCGCCAGCCACTCCTCCCGCGTCCGGACCTTGCCGCCGCAGGCGCGCGCCTCAGCGATCGCGGTCTCGAGCGCGTCGGCGTTCCAACGGGCGACGGCGGCGCTGACGGAGGCTTGCGTGCTCTCGCAATCCAGCACCTCGAGCACGCGGCGCTCCAGGTGAGGCAGGTTGAAGTGCGGCAGGAACCAGCGCCCGTCCGCGGTCGGCCAGGGCTGGGTCACCGTCGCCATGTGCTTCATGCTGTCGGAGATCGGCGGACGCCGGTACTGCCCATCCCCGTCGCGCTTCCTGGTGTAGTCGACCACCCGCAGCGTCGCTGCCGCTTCGGGCACCGCGATGCTGACGACCTGGCGGCGGCCGGTGCGCAACTCCCAGAGGTCGTTGGCCGCAACGCCGGTGGCGGCGAGGACAGCGGCTGCTGTTTCTCCGACGCCAAAGGGTGTTCGGTAGAACGGGTCACACCCGGTGATGGTGACCTCGCCAGCCTCCAATGCCGGTGAGCCGCGGACGGCCACCAACTCGGAGAGGGCGGCGGACCGATCTGCCTGCGTCATCTTGGTCCCTTTTCGCATCGGGGGCGTGTCGGGAACCATGTCATGCCTTGGACATGCCGGGTAGCGAAGCAATCTGTCCAGGATGAAAGCTGTGCCGTTTTGAGTGGGGTTGGCGGACGACGGTGCTTCCGCTCTTAAGAAGCCGGCGGCTTCAAAATCCGTCCCTCCAACACCTACAGAAGTCGGTCAGCGTCTCGGGCCTTCAACGAATGACCTTGCAAGCTTTGCGCATGGTGGTCCCGGTCAAAGCGTTTGGCGCGGCTGAGGCATAGTCATTGCCGCAGTCAGGTCAGGGCACGGCCGTCGCGCATCAGCCGCAGATCGAGCACGTCCACAAGCCGCGCGCTTCTCGGACTCGTTCGACGAGATACCCGCAGCGGATGCAGTTGGCACCGTCATCGTCCCCGGCAAAGGGATCAGCAAAACGCCGCGCCGTCATTGGCGGCGTGTCTGCCTCTGAGTTGCGTTGGCCGAAGTGTTTGGTGGCCACGGTGCTGCTCGGTATCTCAGCGGACTTCTCGTTCGGTGCTGTAGCCTGAGGTCTGGAAATTCTGGTGGCGAGGAGGGCGGGCTTGCCCACCCGTGGGGT
>NZ_JCACHU010000114.1:0-2673 GCF_059504005.1 Belnapia sp.
GCCATGTCCCAGCATGGCTGCGATCGCCTCGATCCGCAAACGATGCAACAGAACCGTTCTAACCGACGTGTCGGTGCAGGTTGCTCAAGAGCGGCGGTTGCAACAGGCGGAATCCTGGTTTGGCACTTTGCTCGCAGGTGTGCGCGATTTTGCGCTTTTCTCACTCGATAGCCATGGCCAAATCGATAGCTGGAATGCCTCGGCTGAGCAGCATACCGGCTACTCCGAGCAGGAGGTGCTCGGCTGCACATTGCAGCACTTCTATGGGAAAGACGCGGCGTCCCGCGACAAGGCCATTCGGCAAATCGAATGTGCCCGCCGTGAAGGCTGGGCTGTGGAAGAGGGACGTCGTGTCAACCGCGACGGCGGCGGCAAATGGATGCAGAGCCTGGTGGCCGCGCTGCGGGAGCAGGATGGCCAAATCCACGGCTTCTCGGTGGTGATGCGTGACATCACCGAGCGCAAGATGAACACGGAAGAACTGCGCCGCTTGCTTTTCACAGACCACCTCACCGGGGCGGTCAACCGTGCCCGGCTGTTCGACCTGGCGGAGGTCGAAGTTGCCCGCTGGAAGCGTCATGGCTCGCCACTTTCGGTCATCCTGTTCGACGCCGACCACTTCAAACGGGTAAACGATACGTTTGGCCACCCGGCTGGTGACGCGGTCTTGAAGGCTCTGGTCGATCGCTGTCGTCACGGGCTTCGTGCGGTGGACATCCTGGCTCGCTTTGGCGGGGAAGAGTTCGTGGTGCTGCTACCCGGCTCGGGCCTGGATGAAGCGATGACGATGGCTGAACGCTTGCGCCACCTCGTGGCCCAGGAGCCGGTACAATGTGGCAGCACGCCCGTGGCGGTCACGATCAGCCTTGGCTGCGCCAGCATGGGCGAGGGCATCGAAACCCTTGAGGAACTGCTCGCCGCGGCCGACGCTGCGGCGTACCGCGCCAAGCGGCTGGGCCGTAACCGGGCCGAAGCCCAGCAAATGGTCATGGTCGAGTAGCTCGGATGCGGCGCACGTCGCTCGACCCCTACGCCACCATGCGCGCCGCCTACCGCCAGCGGCGCCAGGCGGACATCGAGAACCGCATCGGGCCGACGGTGACGAGCAGCACCGGCCCCTTCCTGCCCTCCCTGGAGCGGGAGCGCTAGGGACTATGACCGCTTACCCATCGCACACTGCTCGCGCCCGATCGCCCCCGCGGGGGCCAGCCTGCCGGGCCCTGCCGCGTCGGTCCGCCAGCCTCAGGACCGCGCGCGGGCCCAAGCTACCCGAGGCATAGCGCCAGCCAGCCCGGCCCGATCCGGAGGTGGCGGATCCTGGTCTTCCCCTGCGCCGAGTAGGCCACATGCCAGAACCCGTCCGCAGTCCGGAGTGCGGTCGGGTATGCGACCTCGCCCTCCTCGCCCTCGGGCACGAGGTCGCAGCCGCTGACGAAGCGGGTACCGTCCTGCGACGAGGCCAGGCGCAGGGCGCGACGGTCGCGGGTCGAGGGGTTGTGGACCACGACGAAGCGGCCGCGGCCATCTGTGAAAGCGTCGACCGCGGAGCCGGGGTTCGGCAGGTCGGTGGCGACCGCCTCGCTCCACCGGCCCGTGACGGGATCCAGCACCGCCGTGCGCACCGCCAGCGCGGCCGTGTCGCGCAGGTAGGCCCGCACCCGCCCGTCGCCCTGGAGCACGAGGCTCGGCTGGATGACGCCACGGGTCGGGATGAAAAGCGGCGGGCCGAGCCGGAGCCCGGTGGCGCCGGGCTCGACCTGCCGGACGTAGGAGGTCCGCTCGCCTTCCAGGTAGAGCGGCAGGATCGCGCCGAGTTCTGGATGCGGCAACACGCCGGCGCGCGGCAGGGCGCCGGCCTGGTCGTCGAGGCGCATCGCCGCCGACCAGCTGCGCCCGCCATCGGCCGAGATGCGAACGTCGACCCGCCCGCAGCGCCAGGTGCGGCACAAGTTGCCGAGCACCGGGACCTCCCATCGTTGGATCACGCCGTGCACCATCCAGAGACGGCCGTGCCGGGCATCGGCAAAGAGCACCACGTTGCCGAGGCTCTTGTTCGCCGCCTGCGCAGCCGCCGCCTTGTCGTCGGGCCCGACCGCGACCTCGAGGGGCGACCAGCCGCCGGCTCCGCGCTCGGCATTGCGCGAGCAGAGGATCCGCACGTCGGTGCCCGCCTCGCTCCGGCCGGAGTACCAGCAGAGCAGCAGCTCGCCCGTGGGAAGCTCGACGAGGCCCGGACCGTGGTTCACCCGGCCCGGCGGGGCGGGCAGCTCGGAGCGCGCGAGAGTGACGCCATCCCCGTCGGCGGAGACGGCAGGGCGGGGCGACAGCAGCGCCGCAGCGGCCAGCGTAGCCACGGCGACACGACACAGTGGCCGCCGCTCGCGTGCGTTCCCTCTCCGTCCAACCACCATCACGGGCTCCAACGCGCCTCCAAGTCCCTACCCGATCCGGGCCGAACCCGGCTGTTTCGGCGTAGCAGTCCCATGGTCACCGCTCGGGGCAATTCCGTGCGCTTCCAGAACTGGTATGCCACTCGGGCGTGGGCCCTGAAGATGGTGCGCGGACGGAGGGCAGCATAGCCGAGGAGATCGCGCAATTGGTGGTGGAGCAGCTGAGGGTGCGGATTCCGGAGCAAGTCGGCACCTGATTCCGATTTGAAGTCGGCACCTGATT
>NZ_JCACHU010000115.1:0-2653 GCF_059504005.1 Belnapia sp.
TCTGGTTGAGGATGCTGCGTCAGCTCTCCCAGCAACCGGGCGAATCATTTTGCAGGTGCTGATCAAGACGCTTGAGGCGCTCGGAAAGCAGATCGACGACCTTGATGCTGAGATCAGCCGACGTGCGAAGGATGACCCCGTGGCGCGCCGGCTCATGACGATCCCTGGCATTGGTCCGATCGCGGCGACTGCGATCACCGCCCTGGTGCCCGCGCCGGAGGGCTTTCGCGCCGGGCGAGACTTCGCCGCCTGGCTCGGCTTGACGCCGCTGCAGAAATCGACCGGCGGCAAGCAGAAGCTTGGGGCCATCTCGAAGATGGGCGAGCGAACCATTCGGCGGCTGCTCATTCTGGGCGCCAGCGCCGTGGTGCGCTGGGCCAGCCAGCGAGGGGCAGCGGCAGGATCGTGGCTGGCTCAGATGCTGGCGCGCAAGCCGCGCATGCTGGTCACCACTGCCCTGGCCAATAAGATGGCCCGCATTGTCTGGGCTCTGCTGGTCAAGGGCGGCACGTACAAGGCTCCGGCCGTGGCGGCGTAGGCCCACCGCAGCTACCGAGGCGTAGGGCGAGCGCAAGGAGAGCATGGCGCAACAGTCGGCGAGACGGGATCGGGCAAACCAGCATGCAACACCGTACCTTGAGTACGCCACCTTGATCTGGACCCGCTCCGCGAACTCCCATGCAGGCCGGCGGTCCGTGACCGCAAAAGAGGCCGGACAGATGGCAGCATCCGACGACGCGTCACCGCAATCCTGACGTTTTCCCTTGCCCTGAAGGGGGTGTCCACAGATGTTGCATCGATCGCTGGCCTATGTGGCTTTGGGTAGGGTGAGCCGGGGCGAAGCTCTTTTACCCTTCAAAGGCATCCCTCTTGCCGTTCCAAGTGAATGCGGCTCGGCGCTACCACATCCCGAGGCGGCGGCACCGGGTGACCAACTGGGCCGAGTACGACGCCGGCCTTCGCGCCGGCGGCAGCCTCACCGTGAGGTTCGCGCCGGAAGCGGTGGAGGCTTGGAAGGCTGAGCCACGCACCGGCCGAGGCGGGCAGCCCGCCTACTCGGAGCTGGCCATCGCCACAGCCCTGACGCTGCGGGGCGTATTCCGCCTGGCGCTGCGTCAGACGGAGGGCTTGATCGCGTCCATCTTGCGGCTGCACGGCCTCGACCTGCCGGTGCCGGACCTTAGCACCCTCAGCCGCCCGGCCGAAACGTTGGTGGTGCCGCGGCCGCAGGCGGGAAGCGCGCCGGTGCACCAGAGTGTCGCCTGGCGGCACGCGCGCCGGGCGCTTCTTGCCGAACGGGATCAGATTGGTTGTGGAGCGGCTGTTCGCCTGGCTTAGCCGCTACCGCCGATTCAATATCGTGCACGACCGCGCCGCAGATCTCTTTGCCGGGCACATTTGGATTGCGATGATGTCCGTCACCGCACGCCGTCTTGTTGCCCAAACAAGAGCGCAGTAAGGGGTTTGATCGAGTACAGCCTCTTATCGAGTTGACAGTGCGGTCGTGAACCTTCTGGCGGGCGACAACGCGTCACGGCAGTGCACGCTATTTGCACCTTCAGGCGATAAGGAAGTCCGAGGAGTCGAATTCCTGCGTGAGCCGACCGAGGAAGGTGATTGACTCGCCGTCGCCAAGGGAGAGCACCGCGCCCAGGCTGGAGTTGGTCAGCCGCGCGAGTGGGTCGAAGCCCACTGGAGAGTTGGAGAGAATGATCAGATCGCCTGCTGTATTGAAATCGGTGATGAGATCGCGGCCGATCCCCTCCTCGAAGTTGAAGATAAAGATGTCGTTGCCCGCGTTACCGGTGAGCGTATCGGCGTTCGCGCCGCCATCGATGGTGTCGGCAGCGCTGCCTCCCTGCAAGACGTCCTGTCCGGCCCCGCCCGACAGGTAATCCGCCGCTGTCGCCGCTTCGGAACTTGTTGCAAAAGCGCGGATCAGATCATTGCCGGCACCGCCGAAGATCGTGTCTGCCGCGATGTTGCCGCCGATGATGGTGTCGCAGCCCTTGCCGCCCTGGACGAGGTCTCCCGTAGGGTCGTTCCAGGCAATGAAGTCATTGCCATCGCCGGCATCGACGAAATCAGCGCCGGCCATACCGCCGATCGTGTCTGCCCCGCTCCCGGCCAGGACGGTGTCATCACCCTGACCCGTGCTGATGTCGTCAGCACCTGCGCCGCCATCGATGAAGTCATTGCCGCTACCGCCTGCCAGGCTGTCATCGCCGGCCCCGCCGAATAGCAAGTCGTTGAAAGCGCTTCCGGTCAGCGTGTCTGCGCCGTCGAGGCCGTTGAGGATGCTTGCCTCGGTTGCGGTCAGCACATCCGCACGCCGAGTGCCATTGATCGTCACAGGCATCTTGCCCTCCCCATCTTATGGACGCCTGGAAGGAAAGCACACCGTGCAGGGAAAGGGAGGAATCGTATACGATCTTGTGATCAATCTGTACCCGTATTGGAGGACTCGCTGAGCAACCGGCAGCTCGTGCGCGTCCGGGCGCCGCTTGGTGAGATGGCCGTTCGGCCCTGCGTCTGGGGCCCGCTGCCCAAACCGTCCGCCGAGAAGCGGTGCGGCGACGGGGCAGTAAGGCTAGGCGTCTAGGCTCTGTGACCGGAGTGGCTGGCTGATCCATTCGGTTCTGCATCGGTCGTT
>NZ_JCACHU010000116.1:0-2616 GCF_059504005.1 Belnapia sp.
CTGTAGCGCGACGATCTGGATGGAGGCGCGCGTCAATCAGGATGACGCGATGGCGGCACGGCGTTGGGATGATGGCTGCTGGTGATTGTCGCTGGCAAGTGGTCTGATTGTCGCGGCGCGACAATCAGGATGGGTGGTTTGTGACGGCCTCGGTGGGTTTGGCGGCCTTGCGTGATGCGGCGGATCGACGTCGGTAGCTCTCGACGTTCATCTCGAAGATGGTGGCGTGATGGACGAGGCGGTCGATGGCGGCGACCGTCATGGCGGGGCTGGGGAACAGCCTGCCCCATTCGCCAAAGGGCTGGTTGGCGGTGACCAGCAGGGACTTGCGCTCGTATCGGGCGGCGATGAGCTCGAACAGGACCGAGGTCTCGGCCTGGTCGCGTGCGACGTAGGAGAAGTCGTCGAGGATCAGGAGGTCGAAGCGGTCGAGCTTGGCGATGGCCTGCTCGAGCTGCAGGGCCTGGCGGGCGAGCTGGAGGCGCTGGACGAGGTCGGAGGTCCTGGTGAACAGCACGCGGTAGCCGTTCTCGACGAGGGCCTGGCCGAGACCGGCGCAAGCGTGGCTCTTGCCGCTGCCGGGCGGGCCGAACATCAGCAGGTTGGCGCCGCGTTCGAGCCAGCCGGTGCCGGCGGCCAGCGCCATGACATGCGCCTTGCTCAGCGTCGGCACGGCGGCGAAGTCGAAGGTGGCGAGCGTCTTGCCGGGCGGCAGGCGGGCCTCGGCGAGGTGGCGCTCGATGCGGCGGCGGGCGCGATCGGCGAGTTCGAGTTCGGCCAGGGCGGCAAGTAGGCGCGCCGCGGGCCAACCCTCCTTGTCGGCGCGTGCGGTGATGTCAGGCCAGAGGCGGGCGATGGTGGGCAGGCGGAGTTCACCGAGCATCAGCGGCAGGCGCACCGTGTCGGCAGTGCTGACGGCGGTCATGCGGTGGCTCCAGCGGCGAGGAGTGCGTCGTAGGTGGCGATGTCCGGCAGCGGGACGGCGATGTCGGGTGGCGCCTCCGGGATCGGCGTGAAGCGTTCGCGCAGGCTGGCGAGGTCGGGCAGTTCGCCGGCATCGAGGAGGGCATCGAGGGTTGTGGCGAGCTCGGCCTCGCAGGCGCGGTCATGGGCGAGGGCCAGCAAGCCGACCATGGCACGGCAGGCGGCCTGGGCCGGCCGGGCGGCGAGCAGCGCGTCCCAGGCGCGGCGATAGGCGGTGCGGGGAAACAGCTGGTCCCGGTAGGTGAGGTTGAGCAGCGCGCCCGGCTTGCGGCGGAGGCTGTGGATGACGTGGCGGTAGTCGATGACGTGGCCGCGCCGGCCGCGCCCGCCACCAGGTGCCCGACCGCGCGGCAGGGTGAGGACCGGCGAAGTGCCGAGGAAGCATTCCAGCCGGTCATCGTGCAGGCGCACGCGCAGGCGGTGGCCGATGAGGGTGGAGGGGACGGTGTAGAAGACGTGGCGCAGGCTGAAGCCGCTGCTGCGGGTGACGGTGACGAGGGTTTCCTCGGCGGCGCCGGCGCGCTGGGGCGGCAGTGGCGCGAGTTGAGGCCGCTCGGCCTCGACGAGGCGGCGGCGGGCAGCATTGGCGCGGCCGACGACGGCATCGACGAAGGCGCGCCAGGCGGCGAGGTCGGGGAAGTCACGGTGGCCGCGCAGCAGCAGCGCCTGGCCGAGCGCGTCCTTGAGGTGGCGGTGCGGCCCCTCGATCGAGCCGTTCTCGTGGGCGATGCCGGCGTTGTTGCGGGTCGGGCGCATGCCATAATGGGCGCAGAGCGCCTCGTAGCGGCGGGTCTGGTCCTCGGCGGCGTCGCGGCTGAGGTTGCGGAAGGCGGCGGAGAGGCTGTCGGAGCGGTGTTCCAGCGGCGCGCCGCCTAGCGTCCAGAGGGCATCCTGCAGCCCCTCAGCGAGGGCGGTGAAGCTCTCGCCGCCGAGCACCACGCGAACGTGCTGCCAGCCGGAAAAGGCGAGGCGGAAATGGTAGAGCCGGTGCTCGAGAGGCTGGCCGGCGATGCTGACGCCGAGTGAGGTGGCCTCGGTGAAATCGGACAGGCCCTGCCGCCCCGGCGGGTGATCCTGGCGGAAGATCACCTCGCGCGCCGGGCCGGCCACCGCCTGCCAGTGGTGGATCCGCCGCTCCAACGTGCGACGGATGCTGGCGGGAAGGCCGGGATGGCGGCGGCGCAGTTCCTCAAGCAGCGTCACCGGCCGCAGGCCCGGGGTGGCCTCCAGCATCGGCACGATCTCGCTGTCCCAGACCGCGGCAAGCGGGTCGGGCCTGCGCCGGCCCCGGGGGGCTGCGCGTTCGGATGGCGGCCGGGGATCGGCCTCGATCCGCCCGCCGGTGCTGGAGCTGAAGCCCGCCATGGCGGCCGCGGTGGCCCGGTCCTGGGTTCGTCTGAGCGTCATGTAGCGCCTCGCCTGGTGATCGGTGATGTGCGAGCCGGGCAAGGCGGCGATCCCCCTGGGATGACCGCCCATTCCGGCACACCGAACCGCCAAAGCACCCCACCCAATCGGGCAAAGGCGCCCGCCGGGGTCAGCCTACGGCCGGGCTACGCCCGACCTCCGGCTGACCCCGGCGCCGCGCTCATCCTGATTGACGCTGCCAACCATCCTGATTGTCGCTGTGCA
>NZ_JCACHU010000117.1:0-2608 GCF_059504005.1 Belnapia sp.
CTCCAACCTCAGCGGCGTCAGCCCCCAAGATGTGGTTACTCGGACGCGCTCCTAGATGTGATCAGCCCGTTGGCCTGACCCAGCTGGCGCCATTTGTTCGATATCTTGAGCTCCAATGCGACGGCAATCAAATTTCGGTCGAAGAGTAAGGAGCATCTGCTCCTAACCGTTTCGACTACCGTGCCTGCTGATTTCACTTCTGCATCGGGCTGCTTATCGGCCATGTGAAGTGGCTCAGTCGTATTGCAAATCGCCTCGAAGTACATGCCTCAAATGACCTCAACTGGTCTACCACCGGCATGATCCTGTCTACTGGCAGTAGATTCACTTTCAAGAAGGCCATAGGCTAAGGCAGACAAAGAGGACGCCATCGCCATGCCAAGGCAGATTTTGTTCAATGCCTTCGCTATGAACACGGTCGGGCACCTCTCCCCCGGGCAATGGCGCAATCCGCGCGACCGCAGCGGCGCTTATAACCGGCTGAGCACCTGGACCGACTTGGCCTTAACCCTGGAACGCGGGCTGTTCGACGGGCTGTTCATCGCCGATGTAATCGGCGTCTACGACGTCTATGGCAGCAGCCCGGCCGGCGCATTGCGTAACGCTGCGCAGTTGCCGATCAATGATCCCATGATGCTGGTCAGCGCGATGGCCCATGTCACGCGGCACCTGGGTTTCGGCGTGACCGTAAACCTGACTTGGACATCGCCCTTCCTCCTCGCACGCGCCTTCTCCACGCTGGATCACCTGACCGAGGGCCGCATCGGCTGGAACATCGTTACCGGCTACCTGGACAGCGGCGCTCGCGCGCACGGCCTCACAGGCCTGATCGCGCATGATGACCGATACGCCATGGCCGAGGAGTTTATGGAGGTCTGCTACAAGCTATGGGAAGGCAGCTGGGAGGACGGTGCCGTAGTACGCGACCCAAAGACCGGCGTCTTCGCCGACCCGGCACGGGTGCACACCATCAAGCATGAGGGCAAGCATTACCGACTGGACGCGATCTTTCCCTGCGAACCCTCACCGCAGCGCACGCCGTTGCTGTACCAGGCCGGCACCAGCGCTGCAGGGCGCGGCTTCGCGGCAAGGCACGCAGAGTGCGTCTTCGTCTCCGGCCCGAACGCCGAGGTCATCCAGCGCCGCACGCAGGAGCTGCGAGCCGCCGTGGCCGAGGCTGGGCGCGACCCTGCGGATCTCAGAGTGTTCAGCCTGCTGACCGTGATAGTAGCCGGCACACGCGCCGAGGCGGAGGACCGCCACGCGGCAGCGCTACGCTACGCCAGCCCGGAGGGTTCGTTGACGCTCATGGCAGGATGGACCGGCCTCGACCTCTCCGGTTACAGGCTGGATCAGGAGATCCGCTACATCGAAAGGGAAGGCTACCGCACGATGCTGGAGAACATCACGCGCGCCGACCCGCATCGGGTCTGGACGGTACGCGACGTGGCCGAGCATTGCGCCGTAGGCGCCATCGGCCCGGTGGTAGTGGGCGACGCCAAAGGCGCGGCTGATGCGGTGGAGGACTGGATAGAGCGAACCGGTGTCGATGGACTGAACCTGGCCTATGCCGTGCTGCCTGAGACGTTCGAGGCGATCGCCGACCATTTGGTGCCCGAGCTGCAACGACGCGAGCGTTATAAGAACGCTTACACGCCTGGTACAATGCGCGCGAAGCTGTACGGCCAGGACCGGCTGCAGGCGCCGCATCCGGCGGCGAGGTTCCGGGCTGGCTGATCGGCCCGGACTCTTGGCAAGAGAGCCAAACACCAGCTCGCCAACGACAGGCAGGATTGTTCAGTCACCGCTTCCCGCGCGCCGTCAGTCGGCCTGCGATCGGACCCGGACGGTCGATGCCGTCCGGGCTGCGCAGGGGCCAAGAGGGCCAGCTTACTTTGGTTGCCGAGCCCAAGCTGCGACGGTGTCCTCCAGCGTCGCTTGGCCGCGGCGCTGCTCGCCTTCGTCGGAGAAACGGATATGGCCGCTGTTGATGCCGTCGTACATCTCCGCAACCAGTCGAGCATAGCCCTCGCCGAGACCCGCCTCGCGCAGGATGCCCTCCCAGTCCGTCCGAGGCGGCTGCACCAGCGCGACCTCGCGGCCGAGCGCCTTGCCAATTGCGGCCGCCGCATCGCGTGCGGAGTAATTGGTGGGCCCAGCGAGTTCGACCACAGCAGGGGCCTCGGCATCCGTCAAAAGCCGCGCCGCCACGGCACCGATGTCGGCGGTCGCAACCATCGGGCGGCGCGCTTCGAGATCCGCCAGCATCGTGGGCAGGACCCCCTGTGTTGCCGCGAGGTGGAACACGCTGCGCCAGTTCTCCTGGAAGTAGCTCGGGCGGAGCCGCGTCACGCGCGGCGCCGCGTCGGCCAAGACCGCTTCGGCCTGGTGCAGACCCAGGATCGGCCCGGTGCCCCACGGCAAATGCGCTGCTTCGGACGAGAGCAGGACCAAGCGCCCTAGGCCCGCCCCACGTGCGGCATCCCGCACGGTGCTGGCCACCTCTGCGTAGTAACCGACCGGATCAGGATGCGCCGGGGCCGGCGGAATCATCACGTAGCCGGCCTCGACGCCGTCGAAGGTGCGGCGCAGCGCCTCGGGATCCGTG
>NZ_JCACHU010000118.1:0-67647 GCF_059504005.1 Belnapia sp.
CGGGTGACGCAGACGGTCGACGGCAACAAGGGCGTGCATATGCTGCTCGCCAAGCAGTATCTCTGACCACGGCAGGCGAGGCAGGGACGATGCCCCAGGATATCGACGTCACCGAGCTGACCATTGCGCAAGTGCAGGACGGGCTCACGCGCGGAGCCTTCACCGTTGAGGCGTTGACATCGGCCTTCCTCGCTCGCATCGCCCGCGACAACCCGCGGCTGAACGCCATTATTTTCCTCAACGAGGCGGCGATCGAGGATGCGCGGGCGATGGATGCTCGGCGTGCCGCCGGCGAGGCGCTGGGGCCACTGGCCGGCATTCCCGTGGTGGTGAAGGACACCATGGACATGGTGGGTTTCCCGAGCACGGGGGGCTGGTCGCTGCTGACCTCGAAGCATGGCGGCACCGACCTGATGCCAGGCACCGACTCCCCCGTCGTGGCCCGGATGCGGGCCGCGGGCGCCATCATCCTCGGCAAGACCAACGTGCCCATCCTCAGCGCCAGCGGCACGCATGCCAACAACAGCTGGGCCGGGCCGACGCTGAACGCGGCGGCGCCGGATCTCGTCCCCGGCGGCAGCTCCGCCGGCACCGCCACCGCCGTCGCCGCCTCCATGGCCGTTCTCGGCCTGGCGGAGGAGACCGGCGGCTCCATCCAGAACCCCGCCGCTGCGCAAGGGCTCGTCGGCATCAAGCCGAGCTTCGGCCTGGTGCCGAATGCCGGCGTCATGCCGCTCGCCAGCCAGCGCGACGTGGTAGGGCCGATCGCGCGCTGCGTGCGCGACGCGGCGCTCACGCTCGACGTGCTGGCGGGCTTCACCATGGAAGACCCGAAGACGGTAGCTGGCGTCGGCAACATCCCCGAAGGGGGCTATGCCTCCCTGCTTTCGGAGACGGCGCTCGCCGGCCGACGCCTCGGGCTCTACGGTCCGGGCTGGCGAAACCAGCCGCTCTCGGCCGAGACCAAGGCGCTCTATGCCCGGGCGCAGGACGAAATCCGTGCGCGTGGCGCGACGCTGGTCGCCGACCCATTCGCGGCCAGCGGCTTCGCCGATCTGCGCCAGCCCGTCTCGGAGGATTATCCCTTCGACGCGAGGGGGCTGGAATCGGCGCCCTACGACATGCACCAGTACTTGGGGCGCATGGGGCCCGAGGCCGCGATCCGAGGTTTCGCCGAATTCGCCAGGGCGACCGCGGCGGAGGATGCCTTCGCGGTGGGCGGCATGCTGCACTATCTGCACCGGCTGCCCGGCTTCGACGCGGCGCTGGCCGATCCACTCGTCCCGCCGCCCATGCCGGAATTCATCGCCGCCCGCGCCACCTATCGCCGCATCTTCGACGGTGTGATGGAGAGCCAGGGGCTGGATGCGCTGGTCTTCCCGCAGATGCGCGGGGCGCCGCCGCCGCTGCTTGGCGACGGGCTGATCCAGGAGACGACCGTGAGCGAGATCAACATCGCAGGCCTGCCGGGCGTCACGGTGCCGGCCGGCTTCCATGCCTCGGGCGCCCCCTTCTGCCTCATCTTCGTCGGCCGCATGTGGAGCGAGGCGCTGCTGCTGGCCCTCGCCCATGACTACGAGGCGGCGACCCGCCACCGGCGGGCCCCCGGGCTGGCAGCGTGATGGAGTTCGCCGCGAAATTCGGTTTCGACATGCTCGCCTTCACGTCGGTGATGGTGCTGATCGTGCTCGGCCTCGGCGTGATCGCCAGCATGATGGGCATCTTCAACTTCGCCCATGGTGAGCTCGTCCTGCTGGGCGCCTACACGGTCTATCTCAGCAGCGAGGCCGGGCTCGGCACCTGGCCTGGCCTTATCGCCGCCCCGGTGGTGGTGGGGCTGGTCGGCTTCGGGCTGGAGCGCACCATCATCCGACGCTTCTACCGGACGCCCATCATCGCCATGCTCGGCACCTATGCGATCGGCCTCATCATCCGGGAGATCGTGCGTGGCCTGCTGGGCGGCCACTACAAGTCGATCCCGGAGCCGGTAGGCGGCGCCTTCAGCCTCGGCGGCATCGAATTCTCGGTCTGGCGCAGCATCATCATCGCCACGACCCTCGTCGTCATCGGCGCGACCTACCTGCTGCTGGCCCACAGCTCGATCGGACTCAGGGTCCGCGGCGCGCTGGAGAACCCGATGTTGGCGCGCGCCTGCGGCATCTCCACCAGCCGCCTCTACGCGTTGACCTTCACCTTTGGCGCGGCGCTGGCGGGGCTGGCGGGCGCGCTCATCGTGCCGCTCTATCAGCTCTCGGCCGATATCGGCATCCGCTTCCTTGTGCAGGCCTTCCTTTCGGTCATGCTGGGAGGCGTGGGCAGCTTCGAGGGACCCGTGCTGGGGGCGGCGGCCGTCGGCGGGCTCGCCGCCTGGTTGCCCTGGGTGGTGACGCCGGTGCTCGCGGACCCGCTCGTCTTCCTCATCGCGCTCGCCATCGTCCGGGTGCGGCCGCAGGGCTTCATCGCGGTCGGGCGCCTGTAGCAACAAGGAGAAACGGCAATGACCATGAACAGGCGTCGCTTCCTTGGTGGGGCTAGCGCCCTCACCGCTGCCGGATGGCTCGGCTCGCTCACGGGCGGCTTCGTGCTGCGCCCGGGCTGGGCGCATGCCGCAGGCCCGATCAAGATGGGCATCGCCACCGACATCACCGGCCCCATCGCGCCCTCCGGCAACGCCAACTGGCAGGTCGCCCAGTTTGTGGTCGAAGAGATCAACAAGGCGGGCGGCATCCAGGGCCAGCCCATCGAGCTCCATCTGGAGGACACCGCCTCCGATCCGAAGATCGCGGTGGGCAATGTCCGCAAGTTGATTCAGGAGCGGCGGGTCAATGTCGTGCTCGGCGGCATCACCAGCGCGATGCGGCAGGCGATCAAGGACCCGATCGTGAACCGCGGACGCACGCTCTACATCTACCCGCAGCTCTATGAGGGGCAGGAATGCACCCGCTTCCTGTTCAACACCGGCCCGAGCCCAGCGCAGCAATGCGACCGGCTGATCCCCTACCTCGTCAAGACCCAGGGCAAGAAGCGCTTCGCCATGCCCTCGGCCAACTACGTCTGGCCACAACTGCTCAACAAGTATGCCCGCAAGGTGATCGAGGCTAATGGCGGTGAGGTGGTCTTCGAGGAGTACTACCCGCTCGACCAGGCGGAATATTCCGCCACCATCAGCAAGATCCGCGACGGGCGGGTGGACTGCGTCTTCAGCACCATCATCGCCCCAGGCCTGCAGCCCTTCATGAAGCAGCTCTACGAAAGTGGCTTCCAGAAGGCCGGCGGCGTGGTCAGCTGCGTCTACTACGACGAGAACCTGCTGAACTACCACCCGGCGCAGGAGATGGAGGGGCTGGTCTCCTGCCTCGACTACTTCCAGGCAGTGGACGACCCGTTCAGCAAGGCGCTGCAAGAGGCCTATGCGAAACGCTTCCCCGGCACGAAGTACCTGTTCACCGCCGGCTCCGCCTCGACGGGGATGTATCGCGGCATCAAACTCTACGAGGCGGCGGTGAAGGCGACTGGCGGCAAGCTAGGGCGCGAGGAGGTCGCGGCGGCGTTGGACAATGCGGTGCTGACGGAAGGGCCGGGTGGCGGCGCGCAGATGGTGCCCGGCAAGTTCCACGCGAAGATGAACATGTACATCGCCGTCTGCCGCAACGACGCCGGCCGGACACGTTACGAGGTGGTGGACCGGGCAGACATGGTCGATCCCCGGGAGTGCTGAGGCGATGACCGCGACCACCGAGGCGGCCCCGCCTGCCCCCGCCCGACGCGGCGCCTTCCGCATCCTGCCGGCGATCGAGCTGGCGGTGCTCGCCTTGCTGCTCGTGGTGCCGTTCTTCCTGGCCGACAGGCCGGAGCTGATCACGCTGCTCACCAACGTGGTCATCCTGTCGCTGCTGGCCCTCAGCTTCGATCTCTGCTGGGGCTTCTCCGGAATCATGTCCTTTGGCCAGGCGCTGTTCTTCGGCGTCGCCGGCTACGGGGTGGCGCTGGTTGGACGGGACCTGGAGTTCAGCCAGCTCTGGGCGACGCTGCCGCTGGCTATGCTGGCCGGCGGCGCCCTCGCGGCCCTCCTAGCGGCCTTCCTGCTGCTCGGCCGGAAGGCGCCGACCTCCATCTTCGTCGCCTTCGGCACCCTGACCGGCGCCTATGCGGCGGAGCGGCTGGTGGCGGGCTGGCAGTATGTCGGCGCCGGCAACGGCCTTTCGGCGATCAAGCTGATGGCCTTCGGCGAGTACGAGTTCGTTGAAGGCCTCGACTTCTACGCCGTTGCGCTGACGGCGTTGGTGCTGATCTACGCCGTCAGCCGGTACCTTGTGCAGTCGCAGCTCGGCCTAGTGCTGGCCGGCATCCGGCAAAACGAGGAGCGGCTGGCCTTCTTCGGCTACCGTGTGCAGGTGTTCAAGGCGCTGGTCTTCAGCCTCGCCGGCATGGTGGCGGGGCTTTCCGGCGCCCTCTACAGCTACCACCAAGGCTTCACCGGCCCGAGCAACCTGGGGCCCGGCCTCTCCACCACTGCGGTGATCTACTGCCTCTTCGGCGGCAACGGCACGCTCATCGGGCCGGTCATCGGAACTGTAGCGATCGAGGTACTGAGCTACGTGCTGGCTGATATCGATGCGATCCGGCAGTTCTGGCCAGTGCTGCTCGGCCTGATGCTGCTGCTGGTGGTGACCTTCCAGCCAACCGGCTTGCTCGGCCTCGCCGTCTCGGCGCGGGAGCGTATCGGCACCTATGGCGCGCGGAGGGCGGCACGCTGATGGCCTTGCTGCAGGTGTCGGGCGTCACCAAGACCTATGGTCCGCTGAAGGCGCTCGACGGCGTTGACCTAGAGATCGAGGCCGGCAGCTTCCACGGCCTCATCGGCCCGAACGGGTCGGGCAAGAGCACCCTGCTGAAGGCGATCGCCGGCGCCCACTTCCCGACCATGGGACGCATCCTGTTCGACGGCGGCGACATCACTGCCATGCCGCCCTACCAGCGCGCGCGCCGCGGGCTCAGCCTGAAATTTCAGATCACCTCAGTGCTGACCGAGCTGTCGGTCTACGACAACGTCCTGCTCGCGCTACAGGCGATGGAGGGCTACGGCGCGCTGTTCCGCAGCCGGTCGCGCGAGCGGCTTGATGGCGAGGTGATGGAGGCGCTGGAGCGGTTCCGCCTCGCTGACCGCACCGACGACCTCGCCGGGGAGCTGAGCCATGGCGAGCAGCAATGGCTGGAGATCGCCATGGCGCTGGCCCCGCGTCCGAAGCTGCTGCTGCTGGACGAGCCGACCGGCGGCATGAGCCCGGAGGAGCGCCGTGTCACCGGTGAGTTGCTGTCGCCGATCCGGCGCCATTGTGCGCTGGTGATCGTCGAGCATGACCTCGACTTCATCAAGAACATCTGCGACCGCCTCACCGTGCTCGACCAGGGCCGCGTCCTTGGGACCGGCAGCGTGGCCGAAATCGAGAGGGATGCACGCGTGCAGGAGATCTATACCCGCCGTGTCTGATCCCGCGACGTCCCCACTGCTGGAGGTATCGAACCTCGAAGCTGGCTATGGCCGGAGCCAGGTGCTGTTCGGCCTGTCCCTCAGCGTGCCGCCGACCGGCGCGGTGGCCATCCTCGGCCGCAACGGCGCGGGCAAGACCACGCTGCTGAAGACCCTGGCGGGGGAGATCCGGCCCGTCTCCGGCAGTATCCGCCTCGCCGGCGAGGACATGACCGCGGCGCCGGCGGAGCGCCGCGCGCGCCTCGGCATCGGCCATGTGCCGCAGGAGCATGCGATCTTTGCCCGGATGTCGGTGCGAGAGAACCTGATGCTCGGCGCCGGGCCGCGTGCCGACCGGCGGGCGATTGAGGAGGTATTGGAGTTTTTTCCCAAGCTTGGCGTCCGCCTCAGTCAAACGGCCGCGACCCTTTCCGGTGGCGAGCGTAAGATGTTAGCCATTGGCCGCGCCCTACTCGGTAAGCCTCGCGTGCTGATGCTTGATGAGCCGACCGAAGGAGTGTGGATTGGCGTCATCGACGAGATCGCCGAGCGCCTTGTCGATCTGTCGCGGCGCATGAGCGTGATCCTCGTCGAGCAGCATGTCGAACTCGCCCTGACGGTCGCACAGGCGGCTTATGTTATCGACCGAGGCACGGTAGCGCTAAGCGGCCCGGCTAATCGAGTTAAACGTGACCCCGCTTTGCTGCGGCTACTGGCGCCGTAACTATACAAGAGTATGAGCTATTCCTATTTGCACGAGTTCTTGCGCTTCGGATTACCTTGTTGCATCGGTCGCCCATCTGGATGGCACTGGGTAGGTTAGTCGGAGCGAGGGCCCTTTACCCTGCAGAGGCATCCCTTTTGCCCTTCGAAGCGGCTCAATCTTGCTGCGCATACGTTGCTCCAACAGATGTTGGATAAGGGTCGACATGGAAACTTGTGATGACCGATAGCCGTATCTCACGGTAACAAAAGAAACAATCATATCGAATAAATCGATGGACAACGCTTGAGCTTACGCAAATAATAGCAAAAAGAGGATCGGCTCTAAGGCATATCTCATGTAATAATGACGAGCGAGCCGCCAATGAGCTCAAGCATGCACGCCCTCCTTGCCCGCGAGCTGGATCGTAACCGCGACACCACTTCCGGGATAGGTACTTACCTCCAATTCGACACGTGCCTCTTTCGCCAGTGCATGAGCCAGCCGAGTACCCAGGCCACGCCTCACATCGCCCACGACGTAGCCAACACCGTCGTCGCGGATCCGCACCTCCTGGGTGAGATTTTTGGCCCGCAACTCCACCGATATTCGACCTTGCTGCCCTGCAGGCCAGGCGTGCTTGAAGGCGTTTAGCAGCAGCTCGTAGCAGAGCAGACCGAGGGGCATCGCGCGGGCGACGTCGAGTTCAAGTGGACCGTCGAGAGCCAGGGTGAGCGCTACGCTACCGTTGCCGTGCACTGCTGCGAGGCCCTCGGCCAGGTCGGCGAGTACCGCACGAAAGTCCACCTCGTCGAGCGTCTCGGTTTTATAGATGCGCGACTGTACGGTGCCGAGGGCTCGCATGCGGCCTGCAAGATCCTCGAGGTGGGCCGCCGCCTCCCCACCCACGTCTCGTGCCCTCAAGAGAAGCAGGCTCGTGACCGTCTGCAGGTTGTTCTTCACGCGGTGGTGGAGCTCGCGCACGATTACCCGCTCGCGTTCTAACGCTGCCGCTAGCTGCCGCTCCCGCTTGCCGAGGGCTGACCGGCTGTGTGCGCCCTCGACGGCAAGCCGCAGCGAGGCACGCAGGCGGGGCAGCTGGCGCGCCGACTTCACGACGTAGTCGTCAAGGCCAGCCTTCATGAGTTCGACCGCCGTCGTCTCGTCACCGGAGTTCGTGAACATAACGACCGGACAGCTCGGGTATAACTCGCGGGTACGGGCGAACACCTCCCGGCCCGAACCCCATTTCAGGTCGAGGTCGGTCACGACGAGGTCCGGCGGCGCTCCCGCGAGCGCGCTGAGGAGGTCGTCGCGGGTGGCGAGTTCCACCACCTCTACGTCAGGATAGAGGGCCTCCAGCTCCCGACGGACGATCTCGCGGTCGTCCGGATTGTCGTCGATGGCGAGGACTCGCATTGCGCGCCTCAGACCGGGGCGGACCGATTGAGCCTTATCCAGTAGGCGTCCAGGGTCGCCACCATTGCCAGGAGTGCATCGCGCCGGACCGGTTTGACGAGGTAGGAGTTTGCATGGAGCGCATAGGCACGCTCGATGTCGGCATCCTGATTCGAGGAAGTAAGGACGACGACGGGCGTGTGCTTTGCCGTAGCGTCCGCACGGATGGCCCGAAGCACCTCGAACCCCGAGCGTTTGGGCAGCTTCAGATCGAGGAGTACAAGGCCGGGTAACGGATGCCGATGCCGGTCGGAGTAGGCACCGGTACCCGCAAAGTAGGCGACCGCCGCGTCGCCGTCGCCAAGGATCACGAGGGGGTTGACGATGCCTGCCTTCTCAAAGGCGTAGGCAATCAGATCCGCATCGTCGGGGTTGTCCTCCACAAGGAGGACCGTCGACAGCTCATGCACGGTGCGTCGTATCCTCCGTTCTGGTCGGCTCAGCGGCCTCCAGTTCGATCCAAAATCGGGCGCCACGGCCCGCCTCGGACTCGACGCCAACAGTACCACCCATCCGGGCAACTCCGGCTGCGACAATTGCCAAGCCAATTCCGGTCCCCGGATAGGCCTCCTGGCCGTGCAATCGTTCGAACACCCCGAAAACACGCCCGTGATGCTCGGGGGCGATGCCGATTCCCTCGTCCTCGACGATCATCTGGACCCTGCTCCCACGATACTCGGCTCGGAGCCGAACGCGTGCCCGCTCATCCGGTTTTCGAAACTTCACCGCATTGGTTAGGAGGTTGCCAAGGACATGACGCAGCACGACCGGCTCGGCGAGTACGGTGGGCAGCCCTTCCTCGGCGGCGATGTCCGCGTCTGTCCCAGCCGCGGCGCGGGCGTCCTCGATTGCCGCTCGCACGATGAGACCCGGGTCCATGGCCTGGAGCCGCACCTCCGCACGCTGGAGACGGCTAAAGGTGAGTAGATCCTCGATCAGGCCATCCATCCGTTCGGCTGCACCGACAATCCGCTCGGCATACCGGGCGCCACGGGGCCCGAGCGCCTCGGCAAAGTCGTCGAGAAGGATGCGCGCAAAGCCTTCCATCCCGCGCAGCGGCGCCCGCAAGTCGTGGCTCACCGTGTAGGCGAAGGCCTCGAGTTGGGCGTTTGCAGCGGTAAGGTCGGCCGTTCGCGCCGCGACCTCGCGGACAAGGTGCTCCTCCGCGCGCTTCAGGTGGTCGATGTCGACGAGGGCCACCACCGCGCCGGTGATCGCACCGTCCGCGCTCCGGATGGGTCGGGCGCTGATGCGGGTCCAGCGCCGCTCCCCACCGCGACCGTAGAGGACTTCTATCTCCGGGGCCTCCTCGCCCGTTGCCGCCATGCGGGCAACCGGGTACTCGCTGGACGTCACGCGACGGCCGTCGGGGTGATAGCTTACCCACTCGCCGTAGGAGTCGACGTCGGCGGAGAGAAGGATGGGGTGACCCGTGATCTGCTCGACCGCGGCATTCCCACCGGTCAGGCGCCCCGACGGCAACTCCGCCGTTATGATCCCGACGGGTACCGCTTCGTAGACGGCCCGGAGCCTTGCTTCGCTCTCGGCGAGCTGCCTTTCGGCCTCGCGCTGCTCGGTCACGTCGATGATGACGATGTTCAGGCCGATCACCGCGCCCGAGCCGTCCCGCACCGGGAGGTAGTTGCCGAGGTAGTCCCGCGGTCGCGCCTCGCCGGGCCCCGGGGGTGTTCTGATGTCAACGCCGATGGCTGCCTCTCCCTGCGAGAGCACACGGTCGTAAAGGGACAGCACCGACGGCGCGATTCCTGGCACAACCTCCTCGACTGTTCGGCCAAGATGGGCCTCGACCGTCCGCCCGTTGATCGCGGCAAGGCGCTCGTTGAGGGCCACGAAGCGCCGCTCGCGGTCCACGAAGGCCAGGCCGACGGGAGCGACGTTGTACACGCCCTGCAACTGGGCGACTTGGTCAGCGAGCTCCACCCTCGTCTCCGCAAGTTGGCGCTGGGTCGCCGTACCCCGTTCCCGAAAGAGAAGAGCCGCTGTAAGGGCGGCAACCACCGCCAACAGACCTGCGGCGACGGCCACGGCAATCGCGCGGTGATCGGCCCGCTCCAGCGACTGCCGGCGCTCCGCCAACCGCCGCTGCTCCTCGTCGACAAGGGCCATGACCTGCTCGCGCAATGCATCCATCAGCGCCAGGCCCTCGCCGTCCCGCACGACGCGAAGAGCTCCCGCTACATCGCCCTCAGCGGCCAGCCGGACAGTGCGGTCAAGTTCTGCGCGCTTCGTCGCAACGAGTCCCGCAATCGTCTGCAACCGCGGCTCCTGCGCATCTCGTTCCCCGAGGAGCTGCCGAAGCGACGCGAGGTGATCGGCGGCAGTGCGCTCGGCCATTCGGTAGGGCGAGAGATAGCGCTCCTCGCCCGTTAGGAGGTACCCGCGCTGTCCCGTCTCGGCATCCTTCAGCGCCGAAAGCAGCGCCTCAGCTTGGCCGATTGTTGCATAGGCTTCCTGAACGAGCGTCGCCGACCGCCCCACCCCCTTTTGGGCAATGATCGTGCCCCCGGCCACCATCCCGAGAAGCAGGAGCGTCCCGAACAAGCTCAACGAGAGGCCGCGACCACCTATCCAAGCCTTCATCCGTCGCACTTCCTTGATCCGGTGGCAGCTCGGAATTGAAAAGACTGACTTGCCCGTTAGGAAGGGTCCGCCGGTCATGTGGTTCGATGGCCGATGGGGGCTAACGCTGAACCTGGACCACCAAAGCCAAGCACCTCAAGCGCCGGAAGATCTTGCGCCTTGGATGGACCAGTTCCGATGGGCAGGACCAGCGTGTGCGGTTACTTTGCCAACGTGAGGGCTACAAGCCGGTCGGCGAGGTCCGAGCCCAGCACCGGTTTGCGCAGCATGGAGAAGTTCTGCGTCATCGCTCCCTCGAGCGCGAGCGGCGTGCCGTCCTCTGCATTGCCGGTCAGCAGGACCGCGGGGATCGAGAGGCCGCGGGTCCGGACGATGCGGATGAGCTCGACCCCGTTCATGCCCGGCATGTTGAGGTCCGTCACCAGGGCATCCACCTTGCCCGCCCGGTCCAGGATGGCGAGCGCCGCCTCGGCATCGGAGGCGGCCAGCACCTCGTAGCCCTCGTCCGTGAGCTGGGCGGCCACCACCTCCCGCACGATGTCCTCGTCCTCGACCAGCAGCACGCGCGGCCTGGTGACAGGGCGGGCGTGGCCGGGAGCGGTGGCAAGAGGCGCTTCAGCGGATGCCTGCTGCTCCATGGCGGGAAGCCAGAGATGGACGGTGGTGCCGAAGCCCAGCCTGCTCTCGATCGCCAGGGCACCGCCGGACTGCTCGGCGAAGCCGCGCGCCATCGCCAGGCCGAGCCCGGTGCCCGCGCCCCGCGCCTTGGTCGTGAAGAAGGGTTCGCTGGCACGGGCGAGGGTCGCGGCATCCATGCCGGTCCCGGTATCCGCGACGGCCAGGCGCAGGTACCTGCCCGGCCTGAGCCCAGCGGGTGCCGTGGCCTTGCCGGTCACCCCCTCCGCGCTGGCGGAGAAGGTCAGGCTTCCGCCGTCCCGCATGGCGTCTCGCGCGTTGGTCGCCAGGTTGACCAGCACCGTCTCGAGCTGGCCCTTGTCCGCGAACAGGTGCGGGAGCTGCGGCGGCAGGGCAACCTGGACGGCGATATGCGAGCCCAGCGTGTGCGACAAGATCTCCTGCAGCCCGGCGAGGAGGTCCGGCAGGTTCACGAACTCGGCCCGGAGGTCGCCTTGCTGCGCGAAGGCCAGCAACCGGCGCGTGACCGAGGTGCCGCGCGCGGAGGCGGTCAGGATGAGCTGGGCGAAGCGGCGCACGGCGTCGGGGTCGTTGGCACGCTTCTCGATCGTGGCCGCGCAGCCCCTCGTGGCCTGGAGCACGTTGTTGAAGTCGTGCGCGATGCCCCCGGCGAGCTGGCCGAGGGCCTGGATCCGCTGCGCATGCACGGCCTTCGCCTGCGCCTCCTCCCGCGCCAGGACCTCGGCCTCGACCCGGGCCTCGAGCTCCTCGTTCAGGCGCCGGAGGTCGGCCTGCGCCCGGTCCCGCTGGGCCACCGAGGCTTGCAGCTTGGCCGAGGCTTCGATGAGCGCCGCGCCGACCTGGTCGACCTCGCGGACCGAGGACGAGATCGGCGGAAGCGCCGGGCTGCGGCCCACCTGGGCGGCTAGGCGGCTCAGGACCCCGACGGAGCGGGCAAGGCGCCGGCCGTAGAGCAGGGCGGCGGCGATGGACAGGCCAATGGCCAGAACGCCCACCCCGCCGAGATACAGCATGGACTGGCGGAGCGGTGGGCCAAGAACCGCTTCCGGCACGCCGATGGCGACGCGCCAATCCCATTCCGGTAGGCGCACGTACGCCCCCCAGACCGGCACGCCGGCGACGTTCACGCTGCGGACGCTGCCCTCCGCCCCCTCGGTGTTCGCCCGTAGGGCCGCGTTGGCGAGCTGGCCCACGAAGCGGTCATGCTCCTCCGACCGAGCGACGATCCTGTCCTGCCGGTCGAGGATGGAGACCACCCATCCCGGCGGCATCCGGTGTCCCGAGAGCAGCGAGGCCAGATGCTGCGCCCGCACCGCCACGTTGAGAGCGAAAGCGACCTCGCCGTTGAGGAACACCGGAGCATTGAGCAGGACGTAGGGCTGCCGATCGGTCGTGCCGACGTAGAGGTCCGAGGCGCAAACCTCCTGGGTGCGGAAGACGCATTCGTCTGCCGCCAGAACAGCCGGAGCCGTGGTTACGGGCAGGGGGGTCCCGAACGGGAACAGGGTGTTGACGATCTGCTGACCGGACCGGTCCCGCATAACGATGGCCCCGCCGGGAGGCGCCACCTGCCTGGCTTGCTGATGAAACCGACGTAGGTCGCCGTCCTCGATGGCGGGCGAGGTCGCTAGAACCTTGAGCACGCCGCTGACGCTCGAGAGCTCGCGCCCCAGTTCGAAGGCCAGGTTCCGCGCCACCATCTTCGTCTGCTGCTGGTAGTCGCTGCTTTCCCGCTGGACCGACATCCAGGCCGCGAAGCCGGACAGGCCCCAGAGCGGGATGACAATGCAGACGGCGAAGATGGCAAGATGGGCCCAGATCGGCAGGGCGAGAGAGGATGAACGAAACCTGGGTCCGGTCGTATTGAAACCGTTCACGTCTACTCTTTCCGCTAACCGCAACGTACCGTCTTGTTACCAAACAGGACTTTGCTCTCGCAATCAGACTGTCGGACCCAGAAGGTCACAGTTTCATCACGAGTTGGCAGACACTTTCAACGACGGAGATAGGTTGCGCCGGGGAGCATTGGGTCAGCGATCTCGGCAGGTTTGACCGACCCGTCAAGGCGGCCGAGGTCGCACGCCCGCAGCACGAAGACGCCCGGCAGCTCGAACAGGAGCAACCAGCACAGGTCGAGCATCCTCCGCAGGTTCCGCAGCCCGTCCTGCGCGACCGGCTTCGCCGCGTAACCGTTGGCGCTCAGGCGATAAGCGGCTTTGCCATCCGAGCGCCGCCTCGACGGGGTCGGCACCACGACGGGCGTGCTGCACAGCGCCGCATGGCCCTTGGGCCAGGCCAGCACCTCGAGCTGCTGCGCCGAGACAGATAGATGTCGAGAAAGACCAGCGAGGGAAGGACATGCTGCCGGCGGCAAACTGCCCCAAGCTTGCAGACTGGCACGCAAGACTGCGCGCTTACCGAAGCGCCGCCGGGCGTCGCGGCCGCGGTCGGCGACGCGACCCTGCCTGAACGTTAATGGCGGCGGGCAGCGTTGCGTGCCCGGGTGTGCCCGGCGATGCCGGCGTGCTCAATCACCGCCGCGGCCGGCAGGATGACGGACTCCCTGCGCAGCGCCTCCACGACGGCAGCCGCGATCGGTGCGCCTGCGTCCGTGCCGCTGGCAGACTCCGCGGCGGCCTCGACCATGAGCGGCAGGTTGGCCCCCGTCGCGGGCCGTAGGCCGAGGGCGGCAGCGAGCTCACACGTGTGGTCGGTCATGGTTTAGGGGCGGCGCGCGTAGTGGGCGAAGGCCTCCCACTGGATCTCCAACCGCCGTGCCGTCCAGGCTAGCAAGCTCTCGACTGACTGGCCAAGGTTGGCGAGCGTCGTGCCCAGCTGGAGCAGCAGCGCGAGCTGCACGGCGTAGCCGAGCCGGCTGGAGTCGCCCCGGCGCGCGACAGGGTGAAGCGCCGGGCCAGGCCGTCCCGATTTGCGGGGATGCCGAACAGCGCCCGGCGCTCCTCGCCGGTCAGCAATTCTCGTCGCGCCAAGGCCCGTTCTCGTCCCCGTCCGGAAACGCCCATGATGATCGTGGACAGGTCGGATTTGGGAGACGTAGCCAGTGAACGCGTTCGGCCGGTGTCGCGCGGCGGCGCGCGGGCCGTCCAGGAACCGGACGGTTCGGGGACGCCATGGGCGATGTCCCGGGCTACGCGCGGATCTCCAGCGGCGATCAGGATGCCGCCGCGCAGGAATTGCGGCTGCACGGGACCGGCGCCATCCGGGTGTCCATCGACGTCCGCTCCGGCCGCTTCATGGGCCGCCCCGGTCCTGTTGCGCTCCTCGACTACGCACGGCGCGGCAATACGCTGGCCGTGGTGCGGCTGGACTGGCTCGCCCGGTCTCTCGCCGAGCCGCTGGTCACTGTCGCCATGCCGAAGGAGCGCGGCGTCGCGCTTCTCAGCCTGGGGGAGAAGATCGGCATCTCGTCGGAGGGCGGCGAGCTGGTGTTCCACGTGTTCGGCGCCATCGCGCGCTTTGAGCGCCAACTGATCGCCGAGCGCACCCGCGACGGCATCGCCGCGGCTCGGGCCAAGGGCAAGCATCCGGGCCGGCAGCCGTTGGGCCGCGAAAGGGCGGAGGCGGCGTTGAAGCTCGCCGCCGCCGGCCATCTCCAGGGCGTCGTCGAGATGATCGACGCTGGCCGACCCTGCCTCGACATGGCTTAGCAGCTCCACGCGGTGGAGGCGGCGATTGCGAACGTCAAGCGCACGCTTATCTACGACCACCTGGACCGCTGCCTCGATTGCGTCGTCGGCGCCGTCCCGCCCGCCGAGCGCGGGCTGATCGATGAGTTCCAGGCGATCACAAAGTACCTCTGACCTACACCACCGCCGGGACTCCCGCCTACGCCATGCTCGAGGTGCCGAAGCCCTACGTCCTTCTCGTTGCCCTCTACCTCGGCTTCGCCCTCACCGCCGGATCAGTGGTGCACCTCCCGCTCGACCCGCCGCGCTGCCTGCTAATCGACGGCGTCGGCGTGCTGATCTTCATCATCGCCTCCGTCGCCGACGCGCGCCGCAGCCATGCGGCGGGGCTGGAAGGGCCCGGCGTCGGGCTCGGTCGCTACCTCGGCTGGAGCGTGCTGCTCTCCCTCGGCCTCGGCATTCTGAGCGGCGGTAGCCAGCACTTCCCGCACTACGCCGCCGCGCTGCTGTCGCTCGGCGTGCTGCTGTCGCTCCTCGACTGGCTGGCACGGGAGCGCACGGCGCTGCGCGCTGGCGGCTGCGGGCGGCGCGCTCGCCCTCGCGCTGCTGATCCTCCTCGGGCTCGACCACATCGCCCATGATACCAAGGGGGAGGGACATGCGCACGGACCACGCTGCCCGCCGTGCTCTCGCCGCTGCCGACCGAACCGACCGGCACCTCTTCGCAGCGCAGATGCTGTCGCTGCTCGGCACGGGGTTGGCGACGGTCGCGCTCGGGCTGCTGGCCTACGAGATCGCCGGCGCCGACGCAGGCGCGGTGCTCGGCACAGCGCTGGCGATCAAGATAGTCGCCTATGTCGGCCTCGTGCCGCATCACGACCCGCTACGACTGATGCGCCACCACCTTCTTCGGCGCATCACGCTGGCCGCCATCGTCATATTCTGGCTCGAACACTGAGTCCTGAGCCTGGCACTTCAATGCCAAGTGTGGCGGCACCGTTTCGCTGATTTGTAGTTAGAAGGTCGAGGTTAAAGCCCCTCATCCGGCACCAACGTTCCGGAGTGCGGCCTTATTGGACGCAGCGGTTGGCGCTGGCTTTACCTCCTTCGCCAGAAAACCTGACCTGGGCAACCCTCGGCCGGGTTCCAAGGAGGCCCCGTGCCGGTCGGGCCGCACCGCCACCGCACAGTACCGAAACGTTAAATCTTGTTGAGGCGCACCGGAATGATGTGCAGGGTGCCGGTGTGGCGGTGAACGGCACCGGCACATTGGCGAGGAGTTCCCATGACCATCACTCGCTTGTTGTCGTTGGGCGGATTGCTTCTGGCGGCTGCCGCTTGCAGCAATCCTGCTCCCAGAAGTTCCGCCGATCCTGGCGTCGTCCAGAACCAGAACCCGCGGAGCCTCAACGCGCCCTACTACACCGGGGGCGATCCCGACTTTCAGCGTGGTGGCCGGGCTGGCAGAAGCTCCGGCGGCGGTCCCTGAAGGACCGCGGGCGATCGTCGATAGGCCCGCTGCCATGGCCCGCGCCAACCAGATGGGCCATCCCGCCTTCGGCGAGGCGCGGTATCCCTCGCATGCCCTGTAGGCGGGCCTTCATTTAGCCATCGAGAGCAGCAGCCGCGCCTGACATTCGCCAAGCCGGACTGAACGTCTCTGTACTCGGCTGCTGCTCAAGCCTGTGCTCGGCGCCTGCCTCGGCGCGGCACCCTTCGCCGCCGCTGCGGGCGCCATGGCCGTCTTGAGCCCGGCGCCCTGTCCTGCCGGTAGGCTCGCACGCTTGCGGCATCGCCCGTGCCGTATCGCTAGCGCGCGGCCTGGCTTGCTCCGCGCTGGCGCGATGCCGGCCAAGGGTTGGCGTTGCAGCGCTTCCGCAAGGCCCATGGGGCGACGCGGCGTCGCAGCCGCCGACCGACCGTCGGGGAGACCGAATCAGGGAACCACGCGCCACGGTCCGATGCACGGCCAAGGCGCCTGGCCGGCTTCGGGCGGGGATTTCTGGCTGCGCGCCAAGCCCGACCGGCCTGCTGATCGGCGGATGACGGCGAGCGCCATCCGCCCCCTGCTTCGGACGGGCCGGGGTGCTGGCCGTGCCGCCCCGGATGACCTATCCATGCGCCTCGCGCCGCAGCACGGAACGGATTCACATTGCCGACACAGATGGTCCAGGGGGCCGCGATCGCAGCGGCCTTGCCGGTGGGGTTGCCTGCCCCTCCACCCGGCCGGAGCCGCCGTCAGCCATGACCGGGACCGTGATGCTGACCGGGGCAACGGGCTTCCTCGGCTCGGCCATCGCCCTTGCGCTGCACCGCGCCGGGCACGGGGTCCGCGCCCTGGTCCGGCCGGAGACGCCGCGTGCAGTGCTCGACGGGCTGCCGGTGGCGTTCATCACGGGCGACCTCACCGACCCGGCCTCCATCGCCGAGGCCATGCGCGGCTGCGATGCCGCCATCCATTGCGCCGCCGACTACCGCATCTTCGTCCCCGACCCCGAGCGGATGTGGGCGGTCAACGTCGCCGGCACCGAGGCGGTGATGCGCGCGGCCCTGGCCGAGGGTTGCCGCCGCGTCGTCCATGTCTCTTCCGTCGCCACGCTGAAGCCCCGCCGCGACGGCAAGCCGGCGACCGAGGCGGACGCCGCCACCCCGTCCCAGGCCATCGGCCCCTACAAGCGCAGCAAGACCGAGGCGGAGCGCCTGGTCGAGCGGCTGGTGGCCGTGTCCGGCCTGCCCGCCGTCATCGTCAACCCTTCCACCCCGATCGGCCCCCGCGACCGCCGGCCGACGCCGACCGGCCGCATCATCCTCGAGGCGGCGCGCGGGCGGATGCCGGCCTATGTCTCGACCGGCCTCAACCTCGTCCATGTCGACGACGTGGCCGCCGGCTGCGTCGCGGCGCTGACCCGGGGCGAGGTCGGGGAACGGCACATCCTGGGCGGGCAGGACGTCTCGCTCGGCGAGCTGCTGACCCGCATCTCGGCGATCTTCGGCCGCCGCCGCCCGGTGCGCCTGCCGCGGGCGCCGCTCTGGCCCGCCGCCATCGCCTCGGAAGGCCTGGCCCGGCTGACCGGGCAGGAGCCGATGCTGACCCTCGACGGCCTCCGCATGGCCGCCCGGCCGATGTATTTCAGCGCCGCCAAGGCGGAGCAGGTGCTCGGCCACCGCGCCCGCCCCTGGCAGGAGGCGGTGGCCGAGGCCATCGCCTGGTTCCGCGAACAGGGGATGCTCAGGCGGTGATCTGGCTGGCGCTCGCGGCTTGCCTCGCCTGGGCGGTGCTGCTGCTCGGCCGCGGCTTCTTCTGGCTGGCGCGGGACGACGACGGCGACGCCGCCCGCCTGCCTAACCCGCCGCGCTGGCCCGGCGTCACCGCCGTCATCCCGGCGCGGGACGAGGCGGACAGCATCGGCGAGACGGTGCGCGGCCTGCTGGCGCAGGACTATCCCGACCCCTTTCGCCTGGTCGTGGTCGATGACCGCAGCACCGACGGCACTGGCGATGTCGCCCGCGCCGCCGCCGCGGGCGACCCGCGGCTCACCGTGATCCAGGGCCGCGCCCGCCCGCCCGGCTGGACCGGCAAGCTCTGGGCGCTGGAGCAGGGCCTCGCCGAGGCGCTGCGCGAGCCGCCCGAGCGCCTGCTCTTCACCGATGCCGACATCCGCCACGCGCCGGACAGCCTCCGCCGCCTGGTGCAGCGGGCGGAGGCCGGCGGCCTCGTCCTGGTCTCGCTGATGGCCCGGCTGCGCTGCTCCAGCGCCGCCGAGCGCTGGCTGATCCCGGCCTTCATCTTCTTCTTCCAGATGCTCTACCCCTTCCGCTGGTCAAACGACCCGCGGGCGCGGACGGCGGCCGCGGCGGGCGGCTGCGTGCTGCTCGACCGCGCCGCCTTCGAGCGGGCGGGCGGCCTCGCCCCCATGCGCGGCGCCATCATCGACGACTGCGCCCTGGCGCGGCGGATGAAGCGCGCCGGCCCGATCTGGACGGGCCTCACCGAGCGGGTGGAAAGCCTTCGCCCCTATGAGGGGGCAGGCGCCATCCGCCGCATGGTGGCGCGCACGGCCTATGCCCAGCTCGGGTACAATGTCTCGGCGCTCATCGGGATGATCGCGGCGCTCGCCCTCGTCTTCCTTGCCCCGCCGCTGCTCGCGGTCCTGGCAGGCGGCGCGGCGCGCTGGCTCGGCCTCGCCGCCTGGGCGGCCATGGCCCTTGCCTTCGCGCCCACCCTCCGGCGCTTCGGCCTCTCCCCGCTGCGCGGCCTTGCCCTGCCTGTGGTCGCCGCAGCCTACATGGCCTTCACCCTCGATTCGGCCCTCGCCGAATGGCGCGGCCGGGGAGGCATGTGGAAGGGCGAGGCTGGTCCGCGCGCGGATCGAGCCACAGGGTCGGATTAATCCGTACTCATCTGGCGAAGTTCCTCTTCGCAAGCGCGGTAAAGGGCCGTATTCGCATAGTTTGATCGGCTGGCGTCACGTCCGGCCCTTGGGGGATTGTTCGCCTTGTCCACGATTCAGGATCTCGCCGCGGCGGCGCTGCGGTCGGACCTGGCGCTGGCCGGACCGAGTGGCCCGCTGGTGCCGGGGCCGCTGGATGCCGCGATCGACAGCGCCGCGGCGCATCTTCTCGCTTGCCAGCAGGCCGACGGGCATTGGGTCTTCGAGCTGGAGGCGGATGCCACCATCCCCGCCGAGTACCTCATGCTCTGCCGCTTCTTCGGCCGCCGCGACCCGGCACGCGAGGCGCGGGTCGGCCGCTACCTCCGCCGCCTGCAGGCGCAGCAGGACGCCAATTGCGACGGCGGCTGGCCGCTCTTCCATGGCGGGCCGCTCGACATCTCCTGCTCGGTGAAGGCCTATTTCGCCCTCCGCCTGATCGGCGACCCGGCGGATGCCCCGCACATGCAGCGCGCCCGCGCCGCCATCCTCGCCGCCGGCGGGGCGGAGCGGAGCAACGTCTTCACCCGGGCGACGCTCGCGCTCTTCGGCCAGGTGCCCTGGACGGCGGTGCCGGTGATGCCGCCCGAGATCGTGCTGCTGCCCCGCTGGTTCCCCTTCCACCTCTCGAAGATCAGCTACTGGGCCCGCACCGTGCTGGTGCCGCTGACGGTGGTGATGGCGCACCGGCCGCAGCCCCTGGCGCCGCTCGGCGTCTCGCTGGCGGAGCTCTTCCGCACCCCGCCCTCGCAGGTGAAGCACTGGCCGGGCGGCGCCCATGCGGCCGAGCCCTGGCGCACCCTGTTCCGCCAGATGGACGCGGTGCTGCAGCGCGCCCACGGCCTGATCCCCGAGACGCTCCGCGCCCGCGCCGAGGCCCGGGCGGAGGCCTTCGTCACCGAGCGGCTGAACGGCGAGGACGGGCTGGGCGCCATCTACCCGGCCATGGCCAATGCCATCTGGATGTACCACTGCCTCGGCGTGCCGGAGAGCGACCCGCGCCTCGTCACCGCCTGGGCGGCGATCGAGAAGCTGGTCATGGACCGGCCCGAGCGGGACGAGACCTATGTCCAGCCCTGCCTGTCGCCGATCTGGGACACGGCGCTCGTCTCCCATGCGCTGCTGGAGGCGGGCGGGGACGAGGCCGAGGCCGCGGCCGCCCGCGGCCTCGCCTGGCTGCTCGAGCGGCAGGTGACGGATCTCGAAGGCGACTGGGTCGAAACCCGCCCCGGCATTCCGCCCGGCGGCTGGGCCTTCCAGTATGCCAACCCGCACTACCCCGATGTGGACGACACCGCCGCCGTCGTCCTCGCCCTCGACCGCGCCCGCAAGCAGTCCAGCGCGCTGCCGGGCGACGAGACCGGGGACCGCACCGACGCGGCCATCGCCCGCGCCACGGAGTGGGTGGTGGGCATGCAGTCGAGGGGCGGCGGCTGGGGCGCCTTCGATGCCGACAATACCCACCAGTACCTGAACAGCATCCCCTTCGCCGACCATGGCGCGCTGCTCGACCCGCCGACGGCGGATGTCTCCGGCCGCTGCCTCGCCATGCTGGCCCAGCTCGGCCATGCGCCGGACAGCCCGGTGATGCGCCGCGCCATCGACTACCTGCTCGGCGAGCAGGAGCCGGACGGTGCCTGGTACGGCCGCTGGGGCGTCAACTACGTCTATGGCACCTGGTCTGCGGTGACGGCCCTGAATGCCGCGGGGCTGCCGCCCTGGCATCCGGCCATGCGCAAGGCCGTCACCTGGCTGAAATCGGTGCAGAATTCGGATGGCGGCTGGGGCGAGGACGGGCTGACCTATCCCCGCCGCGGCGGCACCCGCGCCGACCCGGATCGCCGCATGGGCCCGAGCAGCGCCAGCCAGACCGCCTGGGCGCTGCTGGCGCTGATGGCGGCCGGCGCGGTGGAGGATCCCTCGGTCGATCGCGGCGCCCTCTGGCTGATGCGCAACCAGGGCCCCGACGGCGCCTGGCCGGAGGAGGACTACACGGGCACGGGCTTCCCGCGCGTCTTCTACCTCCGCTACCACGGCTATGCGCGGCTCTTCCCGCTCTGGGCCCTGGCGCGGCTGCGCAACCTGCGCCGCGGCAATTCGAAACGGGTCATTTACGGCCTGTAGGGCCCGATCATCGGCTCGGCGATCAGGCGGAAGGTCGCCTCGCGGTCGCGCGCCGCGACGTCCAGCACGTGGCGGCGCCGCCTCTCCCGCGACAGCAGATGGGCCGTCGCCGCAGCACCGCGGTGCCGCTCACTTCTGCCCCGGCTTCGCCTGCTGCCGGTCCCGACGAAGCATCGACTGGTCCCCCTGCCACCGGGCGGCCGCATGGGGGCGAAAGGTTAAGCCTTGGCTACTCCGGCTCCCGCCCGAAATGCCGTCGGCTGAAGCCGTGATAGATCGCCCGGTCGCCATGGTCGCTCGCCTTGCCGGCGAAGCGCAGCCACCAGTGCGGCGCCAGCGCGGCCAGCGCCTCCTCCACCTGATGCGCATGGTTGATCTCGATCACCAGGCGCCGGCCGAGGCCGTGCAGCCAGTCCGGCACCCCGAGATGGGTCACCATGGCGAGGTAGAGCACCACGTCGAATTCCGCCGGGCCCGGCCGATCCGCCGGCAAGCCCTCATGCAGCGCGGCGCCGCGGTAGTCGAGGTTGAAATGGCCGAGATGGTTGGAGGCGAAGGCCGCCGCCCGCGCCGTCTCCGGCCAGTCGAGGCCGAGCCCGTAGCGCGCCCCGCGCGCCGCAGCGTAGTTCAGGAACTGCCCGCCGTTGCAGCCGATGTCGATGACGGTCGCGCCGCCGAAATCGATGCCGTCCAGCCCAAGGTCGCGGACCCTCCGCTGCGAGTCGCGGATGCCCTCGCCGACGCCGAGGCCCGGTGCCGTCTGGTACTTCGACTCGCCGAACTGCGTATGTCGCAGGTAGTGCGCGCGGAGGAAGTCGGCATGCGCCTCGGTGGGATAGGAGAACTGCCAGTCAACCCAGACGCCCATGCCGTGATTGCCCGCGGTCGCCAGGTCGCCGAAGGGCGGGTGCAGCCCATGCCGGGCGCAGAACCCGGCGACGCGGCCATGCAGGTCCTCCGGCAGCAGCGGCTCCGCATCGCGGGCGAGGCTGCGCGCATCCTCGGTGAGCACGGCCGGATGCAGCGTGCCGCAGGGCCCCTCCAGCAGGAAGAGGCCGTGGATGCGCGGCGCCAGCCCCGACTGGGCGGCGAAATTCTGCGCCTTCAGCGATTGCAGCAGGCAGCCCTGACTGCGGGTGTCGAGATCGGGCTCATGCGCCAGGTTGAAGTAGCGGCCCCAGTTCACCGCATGCAGGTCGTCGCCCTGATACGGGTACTGCCAGACCTTCACGGTGAGCCCTGCCGGCGCCTGCCCGAACTAGGCGGCGACGCGGCCGAGCAGCGCCTCGTCGCGGCAGATGAAGGCCCAGGCCCGGCCTCCGCCGCGTCGATCCGCGGCTCCGCTGCTGTGGTGAAGCGCGGCAGGTCGCTGATGCGGCGGGACAGCACGAAGCCATCCGCCGAGGGCCAGGCCGAGGGGGCGCCGGGAGCATCGCCGATGGCGGCCACCGCCCGCGCCGCCTCCTGCCGCGGCACCTCCGGCGCCGGCTCGGGCAGCGGCGCGGTGCCGATGACGAGCGGCACCCGCTGCCGGCCGGGCAGGGCCAGGATGTTCCATTCCTCGCCGCTCGCGCCGTCCCAGTGCGGCGGCTCGTGCGGCGTCCCGGTCTCGTCGAGGAAGCCGTAGCCCAGCTCGTCGAGCAGCCGGTAGATGTCGCGGTAGTCGTAGCCGAGGCGACGCATCTCGCGCGGCGCCACCTCGCAATGGATCGCCGGCCGGCCCTCGCGCAGCACCCGCTCCGCGCCGTGCAGCACATGCAGCTCGTAGGACTGGACGTCCATCTTCAGGAAGTCGACGCTGGCCGGCGCGATGCCCTCCTCCTCCAGCACCGCGTCGAGCCGCTGCACCGGCACCGCCTCGCCCTCCGCCGCGCCGTCGGGCTGGATGCCGAGCGAGCCGAAATTGCCGAATCCCTCATACTGCACGGGATACATCCGCAGCCGCGCCGGCCGCGCGCCGAGCGCCAGGCGGAAGGGCAGCGCGTTGGCGCAGCCGTTCAGCGCGAGATTGGCGGCAAGCAGCTTGTGCAGCGCCGCCTGCGGCTCGAAGGCCAGCACCCGGCCGGCGGGCAGCAGCCGCGAGAGCGTCACGGCATGGTGGCCGATATGCGCCCCGGCATCGATGGCGACGCGCGCGCCCGCGGCATGGCGCTCGAACAGCCGCACCGTCGCCGGCCCCCATTCGCCATGCAGCGCGATATGGTCGGCGACGCCGGTATCGGTGCGGAGGGCGAGGAAGCGGCCGTGCTTCGCCTCGATCAGCCGGCAATCCGGCCCGAGCGGCTGGCCGAGCTCCGGGTGGAAGCTGCCCGCGCCGCTGCGTAGCCCAAGGAACCAGAGCTGCGCCGCGCGCGAATCCGGATGGCGCATGCCCGTCGCCTCGATCCGCACCGGCTGCGCCTCGCCGGGTGAATCGACCGGGATCTCGAGGATGCCGCCCTCGCCCTTAGGCGCATACAGCTCGTGGATGGCGTATTGCCCGGCATCGCGCACCAGCACCTGGCCGGACCAGTCATGCCGCGTCAGCATCAGCCGCCAGCGGCCCTGGGGCAGGGGCAGTTCCAGCCAGTCGCCCGCCGTCTCGGTGTAAAAGGTCGCCCGCCCCGTATAGGGGCTGGTTCAGGGGCGCCACCGGCCACCGGCCCGCCAGGTCATTTCGCGGAGGGCGGATGCGGCCGCTCCGGCGGCAGGGCCGATCAGCCGGCCTTCGATCATGGTCATGAGATGATGTCCGGAATGTCAGCCAGGCTCGCGCCCGATGCGGCGATGCAGGTCGAAGCCATGACGCGGATGGGCGAGCGTGTGCTCGCGGAGTGCCGCCTCGGCGGCGGCCATGGCTTCCGCCCGCTCGCGCTCGGCGGCCAGCACGGCGGCCAGCGCCTGCTCCAACGCCCGCTCGCTCTGCGCCTGCCGCCCCAGGTCGAGGCTGCCGGGGCGCTGCGAGGGGCGCCGGCCGATCGGCCCGCCACGGAACTGCTCGGCCTGCGCGCAGCGCAGCCTCGATCCCAGGCTCGAGGCTGCGGCGGCGCAGCAGCAGATGCGCCAGCATCTCGGGCCAGGAGCCGGTCAGCGCGGCCAGGCGACCCGCCTCCTCCGGCGAAGGCGGCTCCGGCTCCAGCATCGCCAGCAGCCGCTCCACGGCATCTGCATCGAGCTGCATGTCAGGCCGCCTCCCGCCGCGCGCGTGCCGCGACGGCCAAGTGTCGATAGGCTGGCTCCAGCCGGTCCACCATCGCCGCCACCGTGTAATGGGCGAGGAAACTCTCCCGCGCGCCCGCAGCGAGACGGGCGCGCAGCCCCGCATCCCCGCTGATCTCGCGCAGCGCCGCGGCGATCTCCGTGGCCGCCGCCGGTCCCTCCGGGACGAGCAGCCCGTCCACGCCATGCGTCACCACCTCCGCCAGGCCGCCGACCGCTAGCGCGACCACCGGCTTGCCGGCCGACATCGCCTCGATCGCCACCAGGCCGAAGGATTCGTAGCGGCTCGGCACCAGCACGACATCCGCGGCGCGATAGGCCGCCTCCAGCGCCGGCCGGTCCAGCACGCCGGGCCAGCGGATGCGCGGATGCTGCCGCAGCGCCCCGGCCAGCGGGGCGGGAAGGGCGGCCATCGCCGCCGCGTCATACTCGCCGCCGGCGAAGGTGAACTCCGCCTCCGGCATCGCCTCCAGCACCGCGAGCGCCGCCTCGGCGGCGAGGTCGAAGCCCTTGCGCGGCTCGAAGCGGCCGACGAAGAGGATGCAGTAGCCCTCGCCCGGTGCCGATGGCGGCGCGCCTGCCAGCAGGTCCTCCGTCCCGTGCGGGGCGAGCACCAGCCGGCTCTGGGGCAGGCTCAGACCATAGGCCGCTTCGAGGTCGGCGACGACGGCGCGCGAGTTGGCCAGCAGCAGCGGCGCCGTCGCCAGCGCCTTCGCTTCCGCGGCGATCATCTTCCGCACCATGAAATGCTCGTAGAGGGGCCGCGCCTCCCATTCCGGCTTGAAGGGCCGGGCGAGGGCGTAGCTGGTATGCAGGCTCATCGCCACGCCGATCCCGGGGTCGTGCAGGCAGGCCAGCGCCTCAAGGTCCCAGATCGGGAAGGACAGCACGTCGAGGCCGAAATTCTTCAGCGCCTCCACCTCGCGCTGCACCCGGCGGTTCCAGGCGGCGATATTGGGCGGCAGGCCGAGCTCCAGCATCAGCGGCTCGGCGCCCTCCGCCTCCGGCAGCAGCGCGTGCAGCCAGAGGCCGTCCACCAGGCGCACGCTCTCCTCCGCTGCGGCACGGGTGATGACATGCACCACATGGCCGCGCCTCAGCAGCTCGCCCGCCACCATCGCCGTCCAGCGGGCGATGCCGGCATCGTTGCCCGGCGGGAAGCCCTGGCTGACCAGGCAGATGCGCAGCCCATCGGCGGTGGCGAAGGGCCGGAAGGCCGGCGCCTCCGCCTCCGGCACGAGGTCGGCCCGCGCCCTGTCCCCCATCCGCCGCGCCAGGGCGTCGCCGTCGCGGAGGCCGAGCGCCAGGTCCTGGTCGAGCGACATCCGGTGCTCGACCCCGATCTGCCGCTGCGCCTCGAACCAGGCATTGCTGGCGGCGAGGTCGCCCCGGTAGCGCTCGACCTCGCCGGCGACACGCGCATGGTTCTGCGGCGCACCGTGGCGGTGGATGAAATAGGCCTTGCTCACCGCCGAGGGGTAGAGCGTGCGGGCGATGCGCGCCGCGTTGCGGATGCCGCTCGGCGCGAATTGGTGGAAGATGATCGCCCGCGGCTCGTAGAGGACGTGCCAGCCGGCATCGACCAGGCGCAGGCAGAGATCGGTCTCGTCCAGCAGGTAGGCATAGGCGTGGTCGAAGCCGCCGACCGCGCGCAGGGCAGCCATCCGCACGCTGCAATTCGTGCCCAGCAGGCTTGGATAGAAGGGTGAGCCGGGCCGGTTGAGCGGCCGCTCGTCGAAGAAGTCGGAGACCATGTGCGCATTGCCGAAGCGGTCGCAGACGGTCTTCCGCGCCTGCCAGCGCGTGCCGGTGTTGTCGACGGTGAAGCCGCCGACCGCGCCCACCGCCGGGTCCCGGTAGGCCGCTGCCAGCTGCTCCAGCCAGTCGGGATGCGGCACGCCGTCATCGTCGATGAAGGCGACGATCTCCCCGGCCGCTGCGGCGATGCCGATGTTCCGCGAGACGGCGAGGTTCCGATCCGGGCAATGGCGGCGCTTGATCCGCCCCTCCCAGGCTGCCAGCACGGTGGCCGTGCCATCGGCCGAGGGCCCCTCGACCACGATCACCTCGAAGCGTGGGTAGCGCAGGCCGCGCAACCCGTGCAGCGCGCTGCGCAGATGGGCCGCGCGGTCGCAGGTGTTGATGACGATGCTGATGCTGGGACGGTCCATCCGGCTCAACCCTCTTCGGCCAGCAGCAGCATAAGGTCGCGGTTGGCGGTGGCCGCCTCCGGCCGCTGTGCCAGCGTGAGCAGCATGGCCCGGCGCGTCGGCGCCCCGCGCAGCAGGGGCAGCGTATCCGCCATCAGGTCCGGGGCGCGGTGCAGCAGTAGGGCGCAGCCGAGCTCCACATCTCCCTGCCAAGGCCTCTCATCGAGGGGGTGGGCCGGGGCGAGGCGGGGCGCCGGCAGAAACGGCGCTGCATCGCCCAGCGCCGCATCACCCTGCGCCGCGACAACATGCAGGATGTGCTGGCGGAGATCCTCCCCCGCCTCGCCGAGCGCCCAGGCGGAGCGGTAGGCAACCTCCGCATCGGCGCATTTGCGCTGTTCCTTCAGCGCATGGCCATATTGCACGCGATAGCCGGGATGCAGCGGATGCAGGCCGAGGGCTCGGCAGTAGAGATGCTCGGCCTTGCCCCATTGCCGCTGATCGCGCATCGCATCCGCCTCGACGACGAGGCTGCGGAAGGCGGCATCGCGCGAGGCGGCGGCGACCGCCTCGGCCACGGCGGCGGCGCGGGACCTGGCCGGCCCGTGGCTCGGCAGCGGCGTGGCGAGGTGCGGCAGGGGGCCGGCCAGGCTGACCGGCGCGGCGTCGGGGAGGGAGTGCAGCAGGGCGGTGTTCATGCGTCCGTCTTTGGCCTTCCGCCTGGCGGATCTGGATCGTAGACGGAACAATCATATGACATACGAAATAGTTTCTAACTCGGAAAATAAGAGGTGGCGCCGCGACCTGCGCGGCGGCGCTACGGCTAGCCCGGGCGCAGGCCTTTCACATTCCGGCCCAGGGGATTGTCCCCGATTGCGGGGGTAGGCCCCGGGGCGGGGCCGGCTGGGCCCTGGAGGCTCGGGCAGGAGGACGGGTTCGGAGGTAGCGCCTAGGCGGCCTGCTCCAGCGTCGGCGCCACATCGGCGACCGTGGTGCGATGGAGGTCCCGCACCTTGGTCGAATCGTACCGCCGCGCCCGGTGCATGGTCGCCCGGTTGTCCCACATCACCAGGTCATGCGGCCGCCAGACATGGGCGTGGACGAATTCCCGCTGCGTCGCATGCTCGTTGAGGTCGCGCAGCAGGGCCCGCGCCTCCGGCACCGGCCAGCCCTGGATCGCCCCGGCATGGGCGGAAAGGAAGAGCGAGAGCCGCCCCGTCCTCGGATGCCGCCGCACCAGCCGCTGCGGCACCGGTCGCCACTTCTCCAGCTCCTCCGGCGTGAAGTCGGTGAAGCCGAGCACTCCGCGGGAGTAGATCTGGCTGTGCTCGCAGACGAGGTCGCGGACCATCACCTTGGTTTCGGCGTCGAGCGCATCCCAGGCCGCCCGCATGTCGGCGAATTCCGTGTTGCCGCCGCCGCCCGGGATCACGCGGGCCGAGAGCAGGGAATACTTGGCCGGCGTCGGCTTGAAGCTGCTGTCGCTGTGCCAGAGCATGTTGCCGAGGCCGAACAGCCGCTTGCGGTTGTCCCGCGCCATCACGCTTCCGTCGCGCTCGAGGTTGGAGATGTCGTTGATCTCCATCGAGAGCCGCCGCGCCTGGCCCTGGGCCAGGTCGCCCGTCGCCAGCTCCAGCTCGCCGAAATGCCGACTGAAGGCGATCTGCTGCTGATCGTCGATCGGCTGGTCGCGGAAGACCAGCACGGCGAAGCGGTCCATCCCCTCCTCGATCGCCGCGGCCTCGGCGGCGCCGATCGGCTGGCGGAGGTCGATGCCGGAGACCTCGCCGACGAAGTCGGGGCGGGCCGGGTTGGCGGGACGGATGGTGAGGCTCATGGCGGCTTCTCCCTCGATCCGGGGGCTTCGGCCCCGTTGCCGCCAAGACTAGGGCAAACCGAGGGCTCAGGGAATTGCTTGCGCTGCCCGCCATCCCCCGGCGAAGCTTCGCCTGCCGCAACGGGGGATGAGCATGATGCGTACGCTGCTTCTCGGTCTCTGCCTCGGCCTCGCCGCCTTGAGCCCGGCCAGGGCCCAGCCCAGCGCCGACACGCTGGCCGCCATCAAGGCGCGCGGCTTCGTGACCTGCGGCGTCTCGGTCAATGCCATCGGCTTCGCCATGCCGGATGCGCGCGGGACCTTCCGCGGCCTGGACGTCGATGCCTGCCGCTCCGTCGCCGCCGCCATCTTGGGCGATGCCGGCAAGGTCCGCTTCGTGCCCACGACCACGCAGGTGCGCTTCACCGCCCTGCAGTCGGGCGAGGTCGACCTCCTCGTCCGCAACACCACCTGGAGCCTCGGCCGCGAGGCGCAGCTCGGCCTCGCCTTCGCCAGCATCAATTTCTACGACGGCCAGGGCTTCATGGTGAAGCAGTCCTCGGGCGTCAGCTCCGCCCGGCAGCTCGACGGCGCCACCATCTGCGTCCAGCCCGGCACGACGACGGAGCTGAACCTGGCCGACTGGTTCCGCACCCACAACATGCGCTTCACCCCGGTCATCATCGAGCAGGTGGAGGAGATCCGCGCCGCCTTCGTCAACGGCCGGTGCGACGCCTATACCAACGACGCCTCCTCCCTCGCCTCCTTCCGCGCCAGCCAGGGCGCGGCCGGCGAGCAGTTCGTCATGCTGCCCGAGATCATCTCGAAGGAGCCGCTGGGCGCCGTGGTGCGCAAGGGCGACTGGCGCTTCTTCGACATCGTCCGCTGGTCCCACTTCGCCATGGTCTCGGCCGAGGAGCTCGGCATCACCAGCCAGAACATCGACAGCTTCATGGGGAGCCCGAACCCCGACGTGCAGCGCCTGCTCGGCCGCAGCGGGGAGTTCGGCAAGGCCATGGGCCTCGACAACGACTGGGCGGTGAGGATCATCCGCCAGGTCGGCAATCTCGGCGAGGTGTGGGAGCGCAACATCACCCCGCTCGGCATCCCGCGCGGCATCAACGGGCTCTGGACCCAGGGCGGGCTGCAATACGCGCCGCCCATTCGTTGAAAGGGCGGAGTTTGCTTGACGCGGGCCTCGCCCGCGACGGAGGCTTGCCCGCGGAGCCGGCAGCAGACCGGCGCGACGGGAGGCTTCCATGCACCACGGCATCGTGGCGGCGGCGCTGGCGCTCTGCCTCGCCGCGCCCGCGGCGGCGCAACGCAGTCTGGTGATCGCGGCGCAGACGCCGCCCAGCGCGCTCGATCCGCATTTCCACAACACCACCAACAACAACATGGTGCTGCGGCAGATCTACGAGCCGCTCTTCGAGCTCGACAACCAGGCCCGGCCGCAGCCGCGCCTGGCCGAGAGCCTCCGCCTGATCGATCCGCTGACCTGGGAGGTGAAGCTCCGGGCCGGCGTCCGCTTCCATGACGGTACGCCCTTCGAAGCAGAGGACATCGCCTACACCTTCGCCCGCGTCCCCACCGTGCCGAACAGCCCGGCCCTCTTCACCCCGGCCGTCAGGACCATCAGCGCGGTCGAGATCAAGGACCCGGAGACCGTCATCCTCCACACGCGGGAGCCGAATCCGCTGATGCAGATCGACCTGGCGGCGCCGGCCATCCTCTCCCGCAAGGTCCATGGCCCGAGCCCGGCCACCTCCGACTTCAACACCGGGCGGCTGGCCATCGGCACCGGCCCCTACCGCTACGCCAGCTACCTGCCGAACGAGCGGCTCGAGGTGACGCGCAACGCCGACTACTGGGGCCCCGCCGAGCCCTGGGACCGCGTGACCTTCCGCTACATCCCGCAGGGCGGCTCCCGCATGGCGGCGCTGCTGACCGGCGAGGCGGACCTGATCGACTACGTCCCCATGCAGGACCTGCCGCGGCTCGAGCGCGACCCGCGCTTTGCCCTCTTCAGCGTCGACAGCGTGACCTTCGTCTACCTCGCCCCGGATGCGATGCGGGAGACGACGCCCCATGCCTTCGACCGCCAGGGCAAGCCGCTGCCGCGCAACCCGCTCGCCGACCGGCGGGTGCGGGAGGCGCTCTCCCTCGCCATCCCGCGCGAGGCGATCGCGGAGCGGCTCTATCACGGCCAGGCCCGCGCCGCGGACCAGTTCGCCGCCCCGATCGCCGCGCACCGCCTGCCCAACCTGCCGCCCTTGCCCCACGAGCCGGCCCGCGCCCGCGCCCTGCTGGCCGAGGCCGGCTACCCCGGGGGCTTCCGCCTGACGATCCACGGGCCCAACGGCTTCTTCCCCGGGGATGACGGGCTGCTGCAGGCCATCGCCCAGTCCTTCACCCGCATCGGCGTCGAGACCTCGGTCGAGACGCTGCCGCCGGCGACGCTCTTCACCCGCGCCACCAACCGCGAATTCTCGCTCTTCATGACCTATTTCAGCAGCTACCTGACCATCAACCCGATGCGCCAGGTGGTGATGACGCGGAACCCGGAGCTCGGCCACGGCCCCTTCAACCGCCAGCGCTACTCGAACCCGGCCATGGACGCGCCGCTCGCCGAGGCGCTGACCACCATGGACCCGGAGCGGCGCGAGATTCTGACGCAGCAGGCGGCGCAGGCCCTGCTCGACGACAAGGGCGTGCTGCCGATCATCTTCCTCCGCAATGTCTGGGCCGGGCGGCGCGACAAGGTGATTTACGACCCGAGCCCGGTGAACCACACGGCGGCGCAACACGCCAGGCCCGTGCAGTAGCGCACCCGCGCGACCCGGCGCATGCTGCGGCATCGCCCCTGCCGCGGAGACGCCCCGCATGCCCGATGCCGCCCTGCTCGCCCGCCTCGCCGCCGCGGTGGATGCGAATTTCGAGCGCGAGACCGCCTTCCTCGCCGATCTCGTCCGCTTCCCTTCCACCCGCGGCAATGAGGCGCCGCTGCAGGACTGGATGGCCCGCCAGCTCGCCGCCCGCGGCTATGCGGTGGACCGCTTCACCCTCGCCGACGTCCCGCTCGCCAGCCACCCGAAGGCGAGCCCGATGGTGGAGGCCGATCCCGCCCGCTCCGTCCAGGTCGTCGCCACCCACCGGGCCGAGAAGCCGACCGGCCGCAGCCTGATCCTGCAGGGCCATATCGACGTGGTGCCGGAGGGCCCGGCCGAGATGTGGACCTACCCGCCCTACAGCGCCACCATCCGGGATGGCTGGATGTATGGCCGCGGCGCGCATGACATGAAGTCGGGCGTCGCCGCCATGGTCTTCGCCATGGACGCGCTGAAGGCGGCCGGGCTCGAGCCGGCGGCCGATGTCCACCTCCAGACCGTCACCGAGGAGGAGAGCACCGGCAACGGGGCGCTGGCCACCCTGCTGCGCGGCTACCGCGCCGAGGCCGCGCTGGTGCCGGAGCCGACTGGCGGCACCATCACCCGCGCCCATACCGGCACGCTCTGGTTCCGCATCAAGGTCCGCGGCATCCCGGTCCATGTCGCGGTGGCGCAGAGCGGCAGCAACGCCATCCTCTCTGCCTATCACCTGATCCAGGCGCTCCAGGCCCATACCGCCACGCTGAACGAGGCCGCGCGCCACCACGAATGGTACAACGGCATCGAGAGCCCGCTGAAGTTCAACCCGGGCATCATCCGCGGCGGCGACTGGGCCAGCTCCACCCCCGCCTGGTGCGAGGTCGACTGCCGCATCGGCCTTCTCCCCGATGCGGATGTCGCCGAGGTCCAGCGCGGCGTCGAGCTCTGCATCGCGGAAGCCGCCCGCGGCGACCACTTCCTTGCCAACAACCCGCCCTCGGTCGAGTGGCACGGCTTCCTCGCCGACGGCTATGTCCTGCAGCCCGGCAGCGAGGCGGAGGCGATGCTGGCCGCCGCCCATGCCCAGGTCTTCGGCGCCGAGATGCCGGCGCGCATCACCACGGCGGTGAACGACACCCGCTTCTACGGCCTCTATTTCGGCATCCCGGGCCTCTGCTACGGGCCGAAGGGGGAGGGGGCGCATGCCTTCGACGAACGCACCGACCTCGATCACCTGAGGCAGACGACGCTCGCCATTGCCGCCTTCATCGCCGACTGGTGCGGGGCGCGGCCGATGCAGTGAGGCGGTGCGGCCATCACGGGGCCGCTCGATAGCGCGGGCGAAGAATTTAAGGGCTTCGAAGCCCTGTGGCCTTTGGCCCGGAGGGCCGTGCCGCTTCCCGCAGCCCCCTTGCGCCGCATCGCCCCTTCAGCCCACAAGGCCGCGCCGATCAAGAGGGAAGGGGGGGCGATGATACGAACGTGGACGCTGCTCGGCCTGCTGATCACGGTGCCGGCCGCCGCCCAGCCGCAACCACGGCCTGCCCCGTTGCAGAACGGCCAGCCGCCGCTCTCCGTGGAGCCGGGCGATTTCTGGGCCGATGTCCGCTCCTGGGATGAGCAAACCCGCCGTCGCCTCGGCCGCAATGCCGCTCCCGCCACGCCGGGCCGCGGCGAGGCGGCGGCCCCGGCCACGCCCCCGCCTGCCACGCGGCCGCGCCGGCCGGCCCAGCGGCAGGGTCCCTGAGGCAGCGCGGCCGGACACCGCTCGAGCACTCCGCCGGACTGGTGCGGGCGCCGATCGGAGGCGATGATCCGATCGAGGCGGTTGGCTCGATCAGACAACAGGCTGCAGCGCGTTCCGGGAGCCAGGTCGAAAGGACCTCGCTCCAGGGCTGCGGACGCATGGACTTGGGGATGCGCTGCCGCCAGACCCGCTCCTAGACGACATGTTCGCCCCTACCCGGCGCTTCCGCTGGAGGATCCTCCAGGTCGGAGCGGATGCGGCCTCAGGACACCAGGCGCTGAAGATTGGCGGTCCGCCGGGAGATCGGCATGCCGCAGGTATCGCCGGTCGAAGGCATGGCGGAGAGGGTGTCCGCCTGAACTTACCGCGCCTGAGGGAATTTGGTAGCTTCCACAAGGTTGTTCCCACATCTGGCCCCACACTGCAAGCCAGCTACCCCGAATGGCGGTGCTGACGCTCCTCTTCCGCTCCCGGTGCGCCAGCCGAAGGCCAAGCAGTCAGGCACTGAATAGAGCGAGTCAGGCTGGCTCGGGCACCCGCTAGGGCGGCAGTGTCAGTCGGCAGTCTGTCTTTAAGGACAACGACTAAATATTACACTTTGCGTACCCAGCCGATAAGCCGCTAAAAGAGAAGGGTGTGTTCCGCTTGCTCGTCTCTCCGCACTCAACCCGCCGCCGGGTCATTCACTGATGGCTGTTTTGAAAGCGTACCTTGATGACAGCGGGGACGAGACGGATACGGCTCAGCACAAAGCCATTGCCTTGGCTGGGTATATCGCGCCGGTCAGCGGGTGGGAGGTTTTCGAGCCGCAATGGAAGCAGGTTCTTGACCGCGAAGGCGTCTCCGAACTGCACATGACGGACTTTGCCAATTTCAGGGGCGAGTTTGCTTCGTGGAAAGGCAACGAACCGCGCCGGCAAGCATTCTTGGGCGATCTTTGCCAAGTTATCGGAGAGGCGGGCCTGTACGGCATCGGGGCGGTGGTGCGGCTGGACGACCTCGCCCAGTTCAACGCCGAGACCGGGGCGGGGCTGGAGCCGATGCCGCTGGCAATCTACTGGTGTATGAACGCGATCTACATGCACAACCCTGATCAGTTGGTCGAGCTTCGCATCGACCGTATGAAACGGTGCCGCTCGAAGGTGGAGATCGCTATCGAGTATGCGGGCAGCTTTTATGCGGATGATGTGAGCCAAACGATTAAGGTGACGTGCGACAGCGCTTCTGGTGCAAGGCACGTTCTGCCGCTGCAAGCTGCCGATTTCGCGGCATACGAAGCACTCAAGTTTGAGCGGATGCCTCGTATTGTTGCACAAGATGGTGGACCGAAGCGCCGTCGTTCGTTTGACGCCTTGCTCAACGCAGCACCGCTCTGCGGCTTGCTGATCGACTACACATTCCTTCGAACCCTGCATGATCTCCGCTTGGGCGTATGGAGAGGGGCTCCACCGCCTCACCCACGCTTCCCTGTGAAGGGTTAGCGTGCGTCAGGTGCAGCTTGGCTGTGTTGCAAAGGAACGTATAGACTCTGTAGTCGAGTCTCTAGGGGTGTGGTTTTGATTAAATACATTGGTTCGAAACGAGCCCTTTTGACTCACATCACGGGTGTGATCGACGGGCTATTGCCTCAAGGTGGGCTGGCTGTTGATCTGTTTTCTGGCACTTCGCGGGTGGGCCATGCGCTTAAGTCGATGGGACACCGCGTTTGGGCTAACGACCAGAACGCTTATGCGCATACTCTTGCGACCTGCTACGTGCAGGCCGACAGAGAAATTTGGGAAGCCGGCGCCAGGAAGATAATAAAGGAACTAAGTGCGTTGCCGGGTAAGCTTGGCTATTTTACGGAAACGTTCTGCGAAAAATCGCGCTATTTTCAGCCAAAGAATGGTGCGCGCATTGATGCTATGCGCGATCGGATCGAAGAGATGGGGCTTGAGCCCGATCTCAAAGCAATCGTCTTAGTTTCGCTGATGGAGGCCGCCGATAGGGTGGACTCTACTACCGGCGTGCAGATGGCCTATCTTAAGCAATGGGCGGCTCGCGCGTACAATGATATTGAACTCAGGATGCCAGCGGTCCTTCCGAGCGTTGGTGGCGAATGCCGAGCCACCAAGGCGGACGCTGAAGAGATCTCTGCACATATCAAGGCTGACGTCGTTTACCTCGACCCCCCTTACAACCAGCACTCCTACTTGGGAAATTACCACATTTGGGAAAGCTTAGTTTTATGGGATAAGCCGGCGGTATATGGGATTGCTTGCAAAAGAGAGGATTGCAGAACGCGGAAAAGTGCTTTCAACGGCAAGCGAGCGATCTTTGAGGCGATGCGAAAGGTATTAGATAATCTTGAAGCAAAGTCGTTGGTCGTCTCGTTCAACAATGAGGCATATATTTCTCGCGCACAAATGGAGGCTTTGCTACTCGGGCGCGGCGAGCTAACGGTGCTAGAGATTATTCATGACCGATATGTGGGGGCTAAAATCGGAATATATAATCCCTCTGGCGAGAAAGTGGGCCAGGTTGGGCATCTGAAAAATACAGAGTACCTTTATATTGTTAACTGCAAAAGGGATGGGGCGCGTGTGAAGACTAATATGTCGCTGCCAACAGAACTTGTAGGATTAGAGTGCCCCTGAAATATTTATTGATTTTCTTCAGCCAACATCCGGCGTCCAAGGTCAGTTATTCTGTAACCTTCGCCAACTCCTTCAAGATAACCGTTCACTATGAAGTTTCTGCTTCCTGGCCCCGGCTTGTTCGAGTTGCTCTTGATGTTGCGGAGTATTTGAACCCAACGAGGGTCATTTTGGTTTTTGTATGGTTGAAAATCTAAGGCAGTAAGCGGCACCATTTTTGGCAGTAGGTCGCGTGCTAAATCCAAACTGCAAACGCTATCCGGCTGTGCCGCTGCGATGCGAGTGACTGCTAAGGCAATGACAGCTTCAGATGTGTTCTTGCCACTGATATCGTGGCTGACCGTTGCTGCTGGAGCGGGCTCGTTAGGTGCATTGCCGCGGTCTTCGACGACCTTCCGCTGTACCTTTGCTATTTTATAGCTGGCGGAATACTCTTGTAGCTCCTGCTTCGAAGGCTGGTGGCCCAATGCCCAGAGAGACTGAAACATAGCCTGCATTTCGGAAACTTCAGCGGCACTTTCCGAATGCAACAGCACTGTGCCTTCCGCATTCTCATGCAGGCCACGTTCGGTAAGATTTCCAGAGCTGACGACGAGCATCGCTTGATCGGTTTGGCTAGATCGCCTGAATAGATAAACTTTGGGGTGAAAGCGCCGGACTGGAGATAGTCTTGCAACTCGGACTTTAGCTCCGGGCAATTCCTTAAGTTCGTCGATTGCTTCTGGCTGAGTTATGGCATCATCTAAGCCGATAATCCAACGAGACCGGACAGGTGCTGCCCCTAAAATTCTAAGGAAAGCCCTTATGCCCTGTGAGGTAGCATAAGCCGCTGCGACATCGACATGGTCAAACGGTTCATGTCGAACGTGCGCCTTGATCGCCGCTGCTGTCGAAAGACGCGGCTTGCCCCCTTGAGCTAAAATTTCGTAACGCACAATCGGTAGCGTCCTTCTAGTCCTTATCCATGCGAAACATATCTAATTTTGCATCCCGTCTACAAGGTCTAACGCATCCTATCGGCTCATCCGCCCTGCTCCCGCCGCGTAGCCCGCAGCATCTCCGTCACCCAGCGCCGGAATGCAACCGCCTCGGCCGTGTAGTGCCCGTGCTTGGTTTTGGCGACTCGCATCCGGGCCAAGCCTTCGACCGTCCGCGGCCCGGTGCTGGCGCCACCGTGCATCCGACAACGCCCGTTCAGCATGGCCGGCCCCTGGCACGTGCCGCCGCCGCGCGTCCTGGCGCAGCACCGGGCGGCGCTGTCCGGGTGGCCGGCGGGGTTTCCGTTCCGCAGCGGTCCGCGGCGCATGAGGTCGTCCCCGCGGTCTCGCGTCACTCCCCACCCCCCGGGGTGGCCGGCGCGACTGAGGTCACGGCACCCACAATAGCCTGCCCACCGGGTTGCACCGTCACGTGCTCCACCCGCACCGTTTGCTGCTCTTTGCCTCGGCGCCGGTCCAAGGCCGCGCACGTCTCGGCCATGGCGCGCGCGCAGTTGACCGCGTCGCGTCGCAGCTTGGACGCGAACTCGCCTGGCTGGTCCGGGATCATGGCCCGTCGCAGGCACTCCATCGTGGCGGCGTGCAGCCCCACCGCCTGCGCCGCTAGCATTCCTTCCACCTCGTCCTGCGGTGCGAAACCCTTGAGTGCCACGGCCACCATGGTGAGCTTGTCGGAACGCGCCTCGGGCGCTTCATCCCGGTGGTGCCAGAGCGTGCGTGCGGCCGTGTTCACGAGCACGTTGTTAAAGCGGTCATTGCGGGACCCACCGAGACTACGGAGCGTGCCCGCCCACTGGTCGGGCGTCCTCATGTCTACGATGTCCGATGCCGGCGTGGGTGTTGGCACGGTGCTCTTGCTGGTGGGCACGGCGCGGCTCTCCTTTGTCATGGGTCCAGCCTCATCACGTTGTGTGGCAGGTGGGGGACGGGTGACAGATCTCGCAGCAGGGCGTGCCGTCAGGGTGCCGCCACCACCGATGGCCCGCGCATGTGCGGCAGGCGTCAGGCTGCTGCCGGGCGAGGGCGAAGGCCGCGCCGCGTTCGGGACCGAAGGGCAGACAACGCCAAGCCAGCGGTGGGTTCCTGGGTTCCGAGACGGGCTGCACGCCCCTGCTAAGGCTAATTCTGCTAAAGTCGCGAAACCCCTGGTCGGGTGTCGATTCCGGCCCCCTCGGGTCCGAGCGCAAGCCGCTAGGATCGCCAAACTCGACCGGAGCGGGGCAGGCGCCAAGCGGGGCCTCGGCCACCTCGCCGAGCATGGCAAGGAAGGCGAAGGCGTCGAAGACATCGGCCGCACCGCTCACGACACGCTCTCCGGGTTGAGACGCCAGACCTCCTTGCGCCTCACCGGCGGCTTGCCCGGGACCTCCATCACCTCGGCGCCGCCTTCCACGCGCAAGAGGTGCCGGTGCGCCGTCAGCAGCTTTACCGCGCGCTCCGCACTGGCTTTATCGCGCAGCCCGCCAGGGCCGCGTTGATACACGGTGGGCAGGCTCACCAGCACATCGCCGCACGTTGCGGGGAGGCCGCGCACCCACGTCAGCAGGCGTTCGGCTTCGAGGATGGCGGGATCGGCGGCGCCGTCTGTGTGGAGCCGTAGCGCTTCAGCCGCGTAGTGCTGCGTGAGTTCCACCCCACACGCCATCGCCTCACCCGTGACCGCTCCCGCGCCGGTCCACACGGACAACACGCCCGCCAAGCGCGCCGCGTGTTCGGCCGCCTTGTTCGCAAAGCCTCGGATGGGCGCCCATAGGCCACCGTCGCCCAGGCTGCGTTCCGCATGGTTGTGGAACGCCACCCACACGGCCTGCGCCCGCGCGTCCATGTCGAGCGCCGGCAGCACGAGCCCGCCGCCGTTCGGTCCCGGCTTCGGTATACCGCGCAATAAGATGATAAGGCGATTTCCGAACGCGGCGAGGCTGCATTCCGCCTCGGCGTCGGGTGCACGGAACATGCGTGTTCCGGCCGTGCTGGGCGGCGCACACAAGAGGAAACGCGCCGTCAGTCCCGTGTCACCCAGTTCCGGCTTGCCAAGCATCATCGCGGCCACGCCGGGGTGCACCATGAGGTGCATCGCTAGCCGGTAGCCTTCTGCGTGCACCGCGCCCTCGCCGGCGCGCGTCTGCCGCACAGGCTCGGCGCCCCACAGCTTATTCAGTGTCGCAGCGGTTCGAAGGCGGTTCTCATCATCCATCGCCCTCCCGCCTGCGAACGTTCCGCCCTCCGGCGCGAACAGCCCCAGGCAGGCCTGCCCGCGGACGAGCTGCTTCACCAACCCTTCGGGCGTCACGTCATCGCAGAGGATCATCGGATCGGCCGGCGGTGCCGGTTCCACCATACCCCGGAGGATTGCGGCGAGGGTTTCGCGGTTGCCCTTGCCCTTGCGTTCTGCCTCGGCGCTGGCCGCCTTCCAAGCCCGGTGGTCCGCGGTGAAGGTGCGGAGATCGTGCTGGTGCTGCTCCCGCAGCTCGGCCTCGCGCTCCGCCACCGCCGTGGTTGTGAGCCGGTCGACGCCGCTCTTGCGCTCGCCGGTGCTGGCGATGGTGACGAGGAACAGGGTGAGCGGCGCCCGCGCGCCGGCGCCGTAGGGTAGCGCCACGTCGGCGTGACCCTGAGTGGCGAGGCTGACAGCGGCCAGCACCGACTGCGCGCACATTCCAAATGGGGCTTGGGTCAAGGTGTGCACCGCCTCGGCGGCAGGCAGCAGCGGGCCGAGGGCGCGCGCCGGGAACGGCAGGGGAGGGCCGACCTCACGGCGAAGCGGCAGCGGCGTGCCGTCGAGGTCGGGCGGCGCGCCAAGATCGGCGTCGCGCATTGTGAACCCGTCAGCCATGCGCCACCCCGTCCACATGTTTGCGCCTTAGCAGGAGGTCGTTGAAGTCGGCGCCGGGCGCGTCCGGAGTTGCGACACGCACTCGCAGCCCGGCTGCGCGCAGCCGCCGGGCGCACGCCCAGGCCGCCCTCTGGCCCGGCTCGTCCGCATCCGCCGCCACGGTTAGCGCGGCCAAGCCCTGTGGCGGCGCGAAGGCGGCCAGCCCGCCAGCGGAGACGCATGCCCAGGCGGACAGGCCCAGCAGGCCGGAAGCGCTGGTTGCAGTCTCGATTCCCTCCGCCACCGCTAAGCCGCGTGCCGGGTCCGGGGCGTGCAGCAGGACTGCGCCGCCCTTCACCGGCCCTTTGCTGGCTCGCGGTGGGTCGCCGGCCTTCGTCGCGCCGTCCGCAGCGAGGAAAGTCCGGTGCACCGCGACCGGCTCGGCGGTGGTGCTGCGCCGGACCAGCGCCAGGAGAACGGGCCGCGCACTGCCGTCCATGTGCTTGGCGTCGGGCAGGAACCGCAGCGCTGGCCCCGAAGGGTGTGCCGGGAAGTGGCCCAGCGCGTCCAGCACTCCGCGCGTGGCGAGGTAACTGGCGTCTAGGGTGCCAGTGACGGGAACGCCGTGATGCCAGAGCGTGAGGGCGCCGCGGCTGCCTTCTACATCGTCCTTCGACCGTTGGCGGGTCGCGTCACGCAGCTCAGTGTCGGCATGGCGGCCGATGACTGCGACCGTCAATGCGTCCCGGTCGTCGGCGCAACTCGCGCACCACCACACTGTGCGGCCGTTGCGCTCCTTGACCACGAAGCCAGCGGCGTAGTGGCAGGCGGGGCACTCGCCACGCCACTCGGATCTCCCCGCGACGCGGCGAAGTCCGTGCCGGGCCGCAAACTCTGAGGCGCTGGTCATCGTCGTGCCTGCCGCCCGCTTGTCGCGGCCACCGCCTCACTCACGCTGGCAAATGCCAGCGGCGGCAGGTCAAGTCGCTGCACCACGGCTCGCGGTTCGCCGCCCGTGTTCGATGCGTCGAGCAGCAGGATCATTAACATGCAGGGATGGCCGGTTTGGACGTCGGATTGCATGCCGCCTCCAGTGCTGGAGGCGCGGCATCAGTGCTGGCGGAAGCGCAGGGGTCACGCTATGTGAATGATGTTCAGCCATCACACAGCTTCCCCGCAGCCCCGCTGGCCCTTAGCCGCGCGGGGTTGTTTCGTTCAGGCGGTGGGGGGTGCGCAGCGCCGCTGTTGGCGCGCTGGCGAGGAAGGAACGCACGCTGACGAAGTCCACCAGCGTCGTGCGGCCGAGCTTAACCATGCGGACGTGCCCGGCTGCGGCCAGCCGGTAGAGCGTGCTGCGCGGGATGCCAAAGCGCGCGCGAGTGTCGGCAATAGTGCCTGCCTCGGCCGGCGCTGCGGTGGCGGTCGGCCGCATTGGGTGCAATGCGTTAAGACCAGCACCGCGGATCGGCTCCGGCGTGTTGGAGATGAGGTGTTTCATCTGAGCCCCTGGTGTTCGGGGGCGCCCAGTACGCCCCGTGGGGCAAACCAATTACATGCTTCCTCGCCGTGCTCAGATAACGGAAGTTCGGGGTGAAGTTGCGACCGGGCGCTACTTCGGCCGAGGTTCCGCCCGCTCCGGCCGCTGATGCCGTTTCCAGAACAGATCGGGCAGCCCCGACGCGAGATTTAGCAGCAGAGCATCGGGTAGCTCTGGGGATACCTGCGCACCTAAGGGGTACTGTGTGCCGGGGTCTCCGAACGCCTCCTTTCTGACCCTCACGCGAGTGCGTCGCGCTTCGCCCAACCTCGCGCGCACACGATCGGGGGTGATGCGAACGGTTTCAGCGATCATGTGTTCGGCCCGCGCCGATCCATGCCGCTCCTTGAGGGCGTTGTAGACACCGATAAGGATCTCTTGGCCTTGCAGCTTGGCGTACTCCCTCGCACGCGATGCGCCTTGCCTGCCGGCGAAGGCGAGTGCCTTGAGGGCAGAGGCTGCGAAGGCCTCGTGGTGCTCAGTCGCCGCGTCGACGATCTTCGTGGCCGCATCATAGAGGTAAAGCTGCACATTCGGAGGTAGGGGCAACGGTTCGATATCGGGCGCAAGGCAAGCCTGAACCGCACCCCAGGCAAATACCGGATTGCCTGTCACCTTGAACTCCGCGGCTGCCATCTGGGCTACGGTATGGTGGAACTGGCGACGCGCCGCGCTCTCCCCAACGAACATCAAGGCGTTCGAGCGGTAGTAGGTACGGGTGACGTGTTGCGGCTCTCCGGTGTCAGACGCAGATCCACTTTCGCTGTTTTCGTCTGCGGGCTTCACGCAGGCGCCTCCGCGCTCTCCGGTGAGGAAGCGGTGGGGCTGCGCGTCCGGAGGTCCGCGCGATCTGGCTGGCCCCGCCCCGCCGACGTAAACCTACCCGCTGCGGACGGCGCTGGAGGGGCCTCATCCGGCTGTCCTCCAGTACATCCGCAACTTCCACCGGAAGCTTTAGCATGCAGGACCATGCGCCGATGCTGTGCTTTAGCAGCCTTCGCAGGTTTATACCAACCGCCCTGATGAATGACCGCTCAGGGCGGAAAGCAGACCTATAGAGCCACCGCAGAGTGGCGCGGAGATCAAAACCTTTGCAAAGGTGCCGGGCAACTTGGGTCTAGTCGGTAAGCAGTAGGCGGAGCTGCTAAACCTTCCCTCCAGTGTGCTTCTACTCATCCCGGGATGGGTCGGCGGGAAGGATGCGCGCCAGATCGGATTCACAAGTTAAGCTGTACTTGCTCATAATCACGGCCAGGCATACGCCGAACATTGACCGTAATTCTCCGAGCGCTGTGAGAAATTTCCACGCATCCGGCCCAGAGAAATGAGACGTACTGATTACTGAACCGCCAGAGAACTGTGCAGAGCTATCTAAGAATTTTCGGCATGCGGCTCGCATCGCGCGAATGTGTTTCGCGAGACCCTCCTCATTGCTAACCTCCAGCAACTTGTCGGTCAGGAATTGGCGAATATCCAGTATAGATCTGACAACATGTTCAGGTACTTCAAACGCATAGTCATTAAACAAGGCTCTTTTGTCTTCCAGCCTCATTATGATCTGCGAAGCCACATCTTTTTCATTTTGCTTCCAATGTCCGACAAATAGGTGTTCTATATTCTTCGCAACCACCACATTCTGTGCGTCGATGGCTTCAGCCAGTGGTGTGGGTCTTCTGCCTCTACGGGGAGCAGGCATGTTATTCATTCCTTCCCATGTTAATTACATTAACATGGGTGCTGACGACTGCGTTTTTTGCCTTTAAATTGGCGACTAAGGAACCGGCAAAGCTAATGGTGTCGCCCGCCCCGGTATGAGTCTGAAGGAGCTTGATTAACTCGCTCATCAGCGCCGGATCATCGTTCAGTTTCGTAGCGATCCCTTGCGCGAGTTCGGCTTGCTTAGGCTCGCTCGTCCAATCAAACAACTCTTTTACCTTGCGCCAGACTTCCTTGGTTGCTTCGGAGGCGATGCCCTTGAGGCATTCGTGGCCGAGAACAGTCAGCGCTGACGTAGCTGTCGCAAGTTGAATGGGATCAACCATGTTAGAACTCCCTACTTGCGGAACTTCCGCGCGATTTTCTTACATAATCAGAATTATTCTCTTGGTGAGAGTAGACCTGCGCTGTTTCAAGTCCTCGCCTTATCATCCCAGACGAAGGAGCGACAATCATAGGAGTTGCCGCTTCCGTTGATTAGGAGTGCCACCCAGCCCAGCCCGCCTCCAGAACTTAGGATTTTGGTACTGACATCGGGGGCCAGCGGGTGAAGGGTTCACCCAATGCAAGAGTCCGGTGCGAATGTCCGTTGAGGGTCGATTCTGTTGAAAAAGTCGGTTGAGGCGCTGCGCTGCCGCTGTTCAGTCCTCCTGGTGGCGGAGGGTACGGCCATGATGGGCGAGCGGCAGGTCCGGCAGGAGGCGCTGTTTACGGCTTCAGCCTGGAGGAGCACGTCCCCACCGATCACCTACTGCGCTCGATCGACCGCTTCGTTGCGCTGAGCGACATCCGTCGGCAGCTCGAGCCCTACTACAGCGCAATCGGCCGTCCCTCGGTCGACCCCGAGCTGATGGCCCGCATGCTGCTGATCGGCTACCGCTGCGGCATCCGGTCCGAGCGGCGGCTGTGCGAAGCGGTTCATTTGAACCTCGCCTATCGCTGGTTCTGCCGCCTTGGCCTGGACGGCGCCGTCCCGGACCCCTCCACCGTTTCCAAGAACCGGCATGGCCGCTTCCGCGACAGCAACCTGCTGCTCCAGTCGTTCGAGGCAACGGTGCGCCGCTGCATGGCAAAGGGCATTGTTGCCGGCCAGGACTTCGTGGTGGATGCCAGCATGATCCGGGCGGACGCGAACCGGCAGAAGGGCGTTGCCCGCCGCGAGGAGCTGAACACAGCGGACGCCAGCCGCGCTGTGGACGAGTACCTGGCCGTGCTCGACGACACCGCTTTCGGTACGGCGACCGAGGTGCCGCCGAAGTTCGTCTCGCCCATCGACCCGGCCGCGCGCTGGACGGCAGCGGCCGTTGGCCCGGCCTGCTACGCCTCCTGCGACAACTATCTGATCGACGTCGAGCACGCCGTGATCGTCGACGTCGAGGCCACCACAGCGGTGCGCCAGCTCGAGGTCGGTGCCGCGCAAACCATGCTGAACCGCACCGCCGAGACCTTCGGCCTCTGGCCCGAGCGCCTGATCGCCAATACCGGCTACGGCTCGGCGGCCATGCTGGGCTGGCTGGTCCACGAGCAGGGCATCGAGCCGCACATCCCGGTGTTCGACAAGTCGGAGCGCAAGGACGGCACCTTCAGCCGCTCCGGCTTCACCTATGACCGCAAGCGCGACCTCGCTATCTGCCCGGCCGGCAAGGAGCTGCTGCACGACCGGCGCCAGGTCGCGCGGCCCCGTCTCGGCGTCGATGCCGACGGCCTCATGCGGTATCGTGCCACCAAGCACGACTGCGGCGCCTGCGCGCTGAAGCCCCGCTGCCGTCCGAACCGGCCAGCCCGCAAGATCCTGCGCTCCATCCACGAAGGCGCCCGCGACATGGCGCGCGACATCGCCGAGATCGAGGCCTACGCGGTCTCGAGGCGGCCGCAAAAGAAGGTCGAGATGCTATTCGCCCACCTCAAGCGCATCCGTGGTCTGGCCCGCCTGCGACTGCGGGGCCCGAACGGTGCCCGCGACGAGTTCCATTTGGCGGCGGCGGCCCAGAACCTCCGCAAGCTGGCCAAGCTGATCCCGCTACCAACGCCAGCGCCCGCTGGCTGAACGCCGGGGGCGGCAGTCTTCATCTGCCACGGTCGCGGGGCCTCGATCCGGCAGGTCCGAACAGCGCCTTTTTCAGCAGAATCGGTAGTGACCGTTCATTCACCAGGCCGGTTGGTATTAGCAGTGGCGGGATGGCCCTGTTCACGTGGCCGCCAAGCTGACGTCCTGCGGCACGACATTCTCTGCGACCTCTCCACGCCCGGCGCACCACTCGGCCCATGCGTCCATGAGGGCCCGTCGTTTGTCCAAGGCGTCTCCGCGCCGGTAGGCCAGTTCCACTTTGTTGCCCACCGTGTGCGCCAATGCGGCCTCGGTTACCTCGCGCGGTGCGTTGGTGCAGTCGCCGGCCCAGTCACGGAAGGCGCTACGGAAGCCGTGCGGCGTGACGGGTCGCCCGTCAGCGTCCGCCCACCGGGCCGGCTCTCCCGGCCTTGTGGCGTTCATCCGCCGCAACGCCATCAGTAACGCCATGTTTGACAGCGGCTTGCCGACCGCTTGGAACACGGCGCCTTGGCAACCGCCGGTGCGTTCCGCCACCTCGCGCAGCACGTCTAGCGCGGCCGGGGAGAGCGGGACGCGGTGTTCCCGCTCGCCCTTCATACGGCCGGCCGGCACCGTCCACACAGCGCCGTCTATGTCCATCTCCCGCCATCCCGCGCCTACGACCTCCCCAGTGCGGGCGGCCGTGAGGATGGCGAAGCGTAGCGCAAGCGCGGCGGCACCGTCGCGCGCCGCTAACGCTCGCATGAAGGCCGGCAATTGCCGCCATGGGAGGGCGGCGTGGTGCTCGGCTTGGCCGTTAGCCTCACGGACCCGGCGCTTGACCTTGGCTGCGGCCGGCAGGATGGCATCGAGGTTGCCGCGCCAACTCGCCGGGTTGAAGCCCCGAGGTCGCAATCCGGTGGCGGCGGCGTAGGACAGCACTGCCTCGATCCGCCCGCGCACCCGCGCGGCCGTCTCGGGCTTGGTCGTCCAAATGGGTTGCAGCACCCGCAGCACGTCTGGAACGCTAAGGGTGTCGACCGCCGTGTCTCCGATGACCGGGTGGGCATAGGTGGCGAGCGTCGCTCCCCACTGCGCCGCGTGCTTGGCGTTGCGCCACTCCGGCTCGCGCGCTGCGATGCAGGCGGCAGCCACGTCACGGAAGCTGCTCCGGGCCTGCCGTGCGCGGACCGCCTCGACGTCCCGGCGTGCCGCCTCGTCGGCTTCTCGCACGGCCAGCGGGTCGCGCCCAGCAGCCAGCAGCCGGCGCGCCTCCGCGGCCTTGCCGCGAGCGTCCGCCAAGCTGACGGCCCCCGGCCCCCGTGCCCGGCCGAGGCCGAGGTCGCGTCGCACGCCCGCGATTTGGTAGCGGAGGGTCCAAGATGCCCGACCATCAGGCTTGACCCGTAGATAGAGGCCGCCGCCATCGCCGTACACGCCGGGGCCGGCGTGCTTCACGCCGGCTGCCGTGAGGCCTTCCGTCCGGCCCGCCATGCTGCCCGTCCCCACATCAGCGTGGCGTCTAGGGGCTGGCCCCACGTTTGGTCCCACGCGTGCTCATGAAACGGGAGCATACGTCGGGGGACGTGTGGGGACAAGCAGAGCGTCATTCAGTGGCAGAAACCGCTGATACCGAAAGGCCAATCTACTCTTCAGGGGACAAGGCGGAACAATCGGGGAGCCAGGTACTGGCGGAGAGGGTGGGATTCGAACCCACGGTACCCTTGCGAGTACTTCGGTTTTCGAGACCGATGCGATCGACCACTCCGCCACCTCTCCCGGTCGAGCGCAGCCCTATAATCGGCCGCGGCGCGGAGCGCAACGCCCTCACGCGGCCCGCCGCCGCTCCATCACCAATTCGGCGATGCGGCACGCCAGGGCGGCCTGATCATAGGGCTTCGCCAGGACCTCGAAGCCATGATCGGCCAAGCCTTCGACCGGTCCGGCATAGCCCGTCGTCAGCAGCACCGGCAGGCCCGGGCGGAGGCGCCTCGCCGCCTGCGCCAGCTCGGTTCCCGTCATGCCGCCCGGCATGACGATATCGCTGAACAGCAGGTCGACGGGTTCGCGGCGGGCCAGAAGGGTCATCGCCTCCTGCCCGTCCTGCGCCACGGTCGCATGGAAGCCGGCGTCGCGCAGCGTTTCGGCGGTGATCCCGCGAATCTGCTCGTCATCCTCTACGACCAGCACCCTCGCGCGGGGGCCGGCGTCCATGCGCTCCGGCACCCGGCCAGGCTGATGAGGCGCCTGCGCCGGCGCCTCGGCCGCCGCGGGCAGGAAGAGCGTCACCGCCGTGCCCTCGCCCGGCGCGCTGTCGATCGCCACATGCCCGCCTAGCTGCCGCACGAAGCCGAAGACCTGCGACAGGCCGAGCCCCGTGCCCTTGCCCGGCGCCTTCGTCGTGAAGAAGGGCTCGAAGGCCCGTTCCCGCACCTCGGGCGGCATGCCCGTCCCGGCATCGCGGAGGGTGATGGCGACGTGCAGCCCCGGCCGCGCATCCGCATTGCCGGCCAGCTGCTCCGCCTCCAGCCAGGCCGGGCGGGTCGAGAGCGTCACCGTGCCGCCCCGCGGCATCGCATCCCGCGCATTGATGGCGAGGTTCAGCAGGGCCGCCTCGAGCTGCGTGGCATCGGCCCGGCAGGGCGGCAGGTCCGGGTCGAGCTCCAGCGCGAGGGTCACCGCCTCGCCGAGCGCCCGCTGGACCAGCGGGGCAAAGCCCCGCGCCAGCCCGTTCGCGTCGAGGCTCGCGGCCTGGAGCCTCTGCTGCCGGGCGAAGGCCAGGAGGCTGGCATTCAGCCGGGCGCCGCGCTGCACCGCATCCCGCGCCAGGCCGAGATAGGTCCGCACCCGCTCATCCGCGCCGGTGCCGAGATGCCGCTCCAGCAGGTGAACCGTGCCGAGGATGGCCGTCAGCAGGTTGTTGAAGTCATGCGCCACGCCCCCGGTCAGCCGGCCGAGCGACTCCAGCCGCTGCGCCTGCAGCAGCCCCGCCTCCGCCGCCTCCCGCCGGGCAATCTCGGCGTGCAAGGCGTCGCGGCTCCGGCTCAGCCGGTGCAGCACCGCCTGTTCCGACCGCCAGCCGCGGATCGCCAGCAGGGTGGTGAAGCCGAGCGCCAGGGCGACGGCCAGGCAGATCGCCGCAGTCCAGGCCGTGTCCCGTAGCCATTGGGCCCGCAGCTCGTCGAGCGAGAGCGTGACGGAGACGACCAGCGGAAACTCGCCCACCTGGCGGAAGGCGGTCAGCCATTCCCCCCGCTCGCCGAACCGCTCGATGAGCGGCCCGGTATTGCTCGGGCGGCGGACGGCCTCCGGCACCGCGTCGGGATCCGGCGGGCCGAACAAGCCGTCGCCCACGGATGGGTGGGTGACGAGCACCTGCCCATCCGTCCGCAGCAGGGCAAAGCTTGCCCGGCCGTCCGGGTCCATCGCATGCCATTGCGCCTGGAAATAGCCGGGCAGGATGGAACCGATCAGGGCGCCGTCGAACCGCCCATCCGCCCCTTCCCGGCGCCGCGCGACGCTGAAGGCGACGATGCCGGTCAGCCGCGCCAGCGCCGGCTCGCCGAAGACGGGGCCGCGCTCCCCCTCGCGCAGGCGGCGGAAATAGTCGCGCCCCTCGACCGAGAGGGGCGGCGTCGGCCAGGCGATGCTGATCCCGGCCACCCGCCCATCGGGCCGGGCGACATGCAGCGAGGTGATCTGCGCCAGCCCCTCGTCCAGGCCCTTCAGCCAACGGTGGATCTCCCCGCCGCGGGCCTCGATCTCGTCCCAGCTCAGGCCGCGGACGTGCTCCTCCATGCGGTCGAGCACCAGGGCATTGGTCTCGGCCACCTTCTGCGCCTGCTCCTTGGCGACAGCGGAGAGGCGGGTGAGGTCGGCAAAGGCCTCGCCATGGAGGCGGTGGCGGTCATACCAGGAAACCCCGCCCAGGACGCCGAGCGGCACGACCAGGGAGGCCACCAGCAGCAGCCGCAGCGAGAGCGGCAGCCGTCCAGGCAGACCGAACCGCCGCGCCAGGCTGGCCGCGTCCTTCATCACCAGATCTCCGAAACGACCCTCGGCTTGCGCGGTACCGCATGCCAGGCGTGATATCACGTTACCGGGATATCGTCTCGTAACCTAGAGATTCAATGTGCCTCTGCCCAGCTGCGGCCGGTGCCGACCTCGACGGCGAGGGGCACCCGCAGGGTGGCGACGCCCTCCATCACCTGGCGGACCAGCGTGCCGGTGGCCTCCACCTCCGCCTCCGGTACTTCGAGCACCAGCTCGTCATGCACCTGCAGCAGCAGGCGGGCGCGGAGGCCTGCCTCGCGCAGCGCCCGCGGCAGGCGGACCATGGCGCGCTTGATGATCTCCGCCGCCCCGCCCTGGAAGGGGGCGTTGATCGCGGCGCGCTCGGCCCCGGCCCGGCGCACCGGGTCCTTGGTGCCGATATCCTGGATCCAGAGCTTCCGCCCGAAGGAGGTGGAGACGTAGCCGCGCAGCCGCGCCTCCTCCTTCAGCCGCTCCATGGCGGCGCGGATGCCGGGATACTGGCTGAAATAGGCATCGATGATGCCCTTGGCCTCGCCGGCGCCGATGCCGAGGCGGGAGGCGAGGCCGAAGGCGGACATGCCGTAGATGATGCCGAAATTGATGGTCTTGGCGCGCCGCCGCGCCTCGCGGTCCACCGCCTCCGGGGCGAGGCGGAAGATGTCGGCCGCCGTGCGGGAATGGATGTCCTGCCCGGTCTCGAAGGCCTCCCGCAGCGCCGGCACGTCGGCCATGTGGGCGAGCAGGCGCAGTTCGATCTGCGAGTAGTCGGCCGACATCAGCACATGGCCCGGATCGGCGACGAAGGCGCGGCGGATGCGCTGGCCCTCCTCGCTGCGGACGGGGATGTTCTGCAGGTTCGGCTCGGTCGAGGCCAGCCGCCCGGTGCTGGTATTCGCCATGGAGAAGTCGGTGTGGACGCGCCCGGTGCGCGGGTCGAGCTGCGCCGTCAGCCCGTCCACATAGGTCGACTTCAGCTTCGAGAGCTGCCGCCAGTCGAGCACCTTGCGGGCCAGCGGCACGCCCTGGGCGGCGAGTTCCTCCAGCACCGCGGCATCGGTGCCCCAGGCGCCGGACTTGCCCTTGCGGCCGCCCGGCAGCTGCATCTCGTCGAACAGGATCTCGCCGAGCTGCTTCGGCGAGCCGACGGCGAAGGGCCGGCCGGCGAGGCCGTGGATCTCCTGCTCGAGCACCACCATGCGCGCCGCGAAATCCTCGCCGATGCGGGCCAGCTCGACGCCGTCGACCTTGATGCCCTCCACCTCCATGTCGCGCAGCACGGCGATCATCCGCCGCTCCACCTGCTCGTAGACGGCGAGCGCGCCGTCCTCCCTGAGGCGCGGCCGCAGCACGTGCCAGAGGCGGAGCGTCACGTCCGCATCCTCGGCGGCATAGGCCGTCGCCTTGTCGAGGGGGACGGCGGCGAAGCTGATCCGGCCGCGGCCGGTGCCGGTCACCTGGTCGTAGGGGACCGGCGCATGGTCGAGATGGAGGCGGGACAGCTCATCCATCCCATGCCCATGCTTCCCCGCCTCCATGGCGTAGGAGATCAGCATGGTGTCGTCGACCGGGGCGACGGCGATGCCGCCATTCTCCTCGCGGCCGAGCACCTCGAGATCGTACTTGGCGTGCTGCAGCACCTTGAGCACGGCCGGGTCCTCCAGCAGCGGCTTCAGCGCTGCCATCGCCTCGGCGAAGGGGAGCTGGGGCGGCGCCTCGACCTTCCCCGGCTCCGCCAGCATGTCGCCCTGGTGGGTCCCCGGCGAGACATGCCGCAGCGGGATGTAGCAGGCCCGGCCCGGCGCCGTGGCGAGGCAGACGCCGACGAGGTTGGCCTTGAGCGCATCGAGGCTGTCCGTCTCGGTGTCGAGGCCGACGATGCCGGCGGCGCGCGCCTCGGCGATCCAGGCGGCGAGCGCCTCGGGCGTCGTCACCGTCTCATAGGGGCCGAAGGGAATGGCTGCTGCATTCGCCGGGGCGGCAGGCGCCGCGGCCGCGGCCTGGGCGGCGCTGATGGCGCTGTTCCGCGCCCGCGTCGCCGCATCGCCCGCCGCCTCGCCGAGGCCCATCCGGGCGATGACGCTGCGGAAGCCCTGGTCGGCCAGGAATTTGGAGAGCGCCGCCGGCTCCGGCGGGCGGACCGCCAGCGCCTCGATCGGCACCGTCAGCGGCGCCTGGTCGTCGAGCGTCACCAGCCGCTTCGACAGCCGCGCCTGCTCGGCATACTGCTCGAGATTCTGCCGCCGCATCGGCTGCTTGATTTGGGCGGTGTTGGCCAGCACGGTCTCGAGGTCGCCATAGGCGAGGATCAGCTCGGCCGCGGTCTTCGGGCCGATCTTCGGCACGCCCGGGACATTGTCCACCGGGTCGCCGATCAGCGCCTGGACCTCGATCACCTTCCCCGGCGGCACGCCGAATTTCTCGACCACCTCCGCCTCGCGGATCGGCTTCCGCTTGATCGGGTCGAGCATCTGCACGCCCGGCCGCACCAGCTGCATCAGGTCCTTGTCGGAGGAGACGATGGTGACCTCGCCGCCCGCCTCATGGAAGGCGCGGGCATAGGCGGCGATCAGGTCGTCCGCCTCGAAGCCCGGATGCTCCACCCGGGCGACGCCGAAGGCCTCGGTCGCCTCGCGGATCAGGGCGAATTGCGGGACCAGCTCCTCCGGCGGGTCGGGCCGGTGGGCCTTGTAGTTGGGGAAGATCTCGTTGCGGAAGGTCGTGCGGGCGGCATCGAAGACCACCGCCAGGTGGCTGCCGCGATGCTCGGCGAGGAAGCTCGAGAGCATCTGGGTGAAGCCGAAGACGGCATTGACCGGCGTGCCGTCCGGCCGCGTCATCGGCGGCAGGGCGTGATAGGCGCGGAAGATGTAGCCCGAGCCGTCGACGAGGACGAGGTGCCGGGTCCCGGGCGCCGCGACCGGGACGGCGTCCTCGGTGCCCTCGGGCTTAGTGCCCTCGGGCTTAGTGATGGTCGTCGCCACCCGCACCCGCCTTCAATACATAGGTGATGGAGCAGTAGGGGCAGGTCACCTGATCCTGGTTCGGATTCATCGGCAGCCAGACCCGCGGATGGCCGAGGCCGGGGCCCGCCACTTCGCCGTCGCAGGGCACCTTGCGGCTCGTCACCTCGATCTTCTGGATGGGGGTGACGCCCTCGACGAGCTTCGGGGTGTACTGGGTAATCTTGCCGTCGCGCATCGGCGCTCCTCATCGGGGAAGGCAGGTCGGCCGCACCATAGTCGCGGGCGGCCCCTGCGTCACGTCACCCCGCGCGGGGATGCGCCCGTCGCCAGGTCTCGAGCAGCGCCGCCGCATCCACCTTGGTATAGCGTTGGGTGGTGGAAAGGCTGGCATGGCCGAGCAGTTCCTGGATCGCGCGCAGGTCGGCCCCGCCGCCGAGCAGGTGGGTGGCGAAGGAATGGCGCAGCGCATGCGGCGTCGCATGCTCCGGCAGGCCGGCGAGGCGGCGGTAATGCTGCATGCAGCGCTCCGCCACGGTGGGGCTGAGCCGCGCCCCGCGCGCCCCGCGGAAGAGCGGCGCCTCCGGCGGCGGGTCGCCCCGCTCGCGCATATAGGCGGCGATGGCCTCCCGCACCGCCGGCAGCACCGGCACCAGCCGCTCCTTGCCGCCCTTGCCGAGGACGCGGAGCGCCGCTTGGCCGCCGGGCAGGGGGGCGTCCCGCACGTCGAGGGCGAGCGCCTCGCTGATCCGCAGCCCGCAGCCATAGAGAAGGGTGAAGAGTGCGGTATCCCGCGCCGCCTGCTCGGACGGGCGCTCGGCATGGCCGGGCTGGTGGATGCTGCCGGTCCGTGCCGCCACCTCCTTCGCCTGCTCCGGCGTCAGCGCCCGCGGCACCGGCGGCCTCGCCCGCGGCCCACGGATATTGGCGATGGCGAGCGGCGCCAGCCCGCGGGTCTTCGCCAGGTAGCGGAGGAAGCCACGGATGCCCGCGAGCTGGCGCGCCCGCGTGGCATTTCCCGCCCCGGCATTGGCCCGGGCGGCGAGGAAGGCGCGGATATCGGCCGGGCGCAGCGCGGCCAGCGCCGAGAGGTCCGGCTCCTCCCCCAGATGCCCGGCGAGGAAGGTGAGGAAGTCGCGGAGGTCGAGCCCATAGGCCTCGACCGTATTGGCGGCAGCCCGGCGCTCCCGCGCCAGCCAATCGAGATAGGAGGCGGCGAGGGCGCGGGCTTCCGCCAAGGGCCTACCGCGCCAGGGCGGCCGCCACAGCGCGGCCGAGGAAGGCGAGGGTCGCCGTCGCCTGCCGGACCGGCAGGGCCTGCGGGTCCCGCGCGCCGAGCGCCATCAGCGTCGGGTGCCCGGTCCAGACCGGCACCCGCACCAGCGCATCCCGCATGACGAGGGAGGCGGCCTCCTGGTGCAGCAGCTCGATATCGGTCGGCGCCGGGCGCACCACCGCATCCTTCCCCGGGCCGAGCAACGCCGCCACCATGCCGCGCGGCAGCTTCGGCACGCCGCGGCGGTCCGGCGTCTCGCCGAGCAGGGTGCAGCTCTCGACGCCGAGCAGCGCCGGCAGCTCCTCCGTCACCGTCTCGACCACGTCCTGCGCCCGCATCAAGGCCAGCACGGCCAGGCGGACGCGGATGGAGAGACCATGCCCGGCCCGCCCGGCGGTGACGGCGGCATCCACCTCCGCCTCCAGCGAGCGGACGCGGCGGCGCTCGGCCGCCAGCATCGCCGCCATGTGGTCGGCCAGGCGCTCGCCATGGATGCGCTTCGGCGGCGTGAGCGCGCGGAACAGGTCCGGCCGCTCCGCCAGGAAGTCCGGGTTGGCCTGGAGGAAGGCGATGACCGCCTCCGGGGCGGCGGGCAGCGGGGCGGCTTCGGGTGCCGGAAGCAGCACCAGCTCGGCACCGGGCATAGGGCTGGCGCTCACAGGATGCTCTGGCCCGTCTTGCGCCAATCGGCGAGGAAGCTATCCAGCCCGCGATCCGTCAGCGGATGCTTGAAGAGCTGGCGGATGACATTCGGCGGCAGCGTCGCCACCTGGGCGCCGAGCTTCGCCGCCTCGACCAGATGGACCGGGTGGCGGATGGACGCGACCAGGACTTCTGTCTTAATATAGGAGTAGTTTCGGTAGATCTTCAGGATGTCCGCAATGAGGAGCATGCCATCATAGGCGATGTCGTCGAGACGGCCGACGAAGGGCGAGATGTAGCTGGCGCCCGCCTTGGCGGCCAGCAACGCCTGGGCCGGGGAGAAGCAGAGCGTGACGTTGACCGGCGTGCCCTCGTCCGCGAGGCTGCGGCAGACGCTGAGCCCCGCCTCGGTCAGCGGCACCTTCACCGCGACGTTCTTGGCGATGCTGCGGAGGAAGCGGCCCTCGGCCAGCATGGTGTCGAAGTCGGTCGCGGTGACCTCGGCGGAGACCGGGCCCGGCGTGATGTCGCAGATCTCGGCGATCACCTCCGCCATCCTGCGCCCGGACTTGGCGATGAGGCTCGGATTGGTGGTCACGCCATCCACCAGCCCGGCCTCGGCCAGGGCGCGGATATCGTTCACCTCCGCAGTGTCGACGAAGAACTTCATGCGAATGGGCCCTCAGGCAGGCCCCAGGCGGGGCTGCGTTGGATGTGGGCTCGGCCGATCCGGCCGAAGGGACTCAAGGACCTGAAATCGTTGCGTATTTGCTTAGGATCAGGATAGCCGATGCAGGCCGGGTCGGGGAAGCGGCGCGATATGAAGGACACGCTACCTGTGTTTTCCGTGCAACGGGTCAAGGTTCTTTTGCCACTCCCTCTCGCGGGAGCCTACGACTACCGCGTGCCGGCGGAGTTGGATATCCATCCAGGCGATTTTGTGACTGCCTCACTCAATCACAGGCCGATGATCGGCGTGGTTTGGGATGCCGACGAGGGGAGTGAGGCGCCGGGCGTGGCCGACCATCGGTTGAAGCCGATCACCGGCGTCATGCCCGCCCCGCCGATGACGCCGAGCCTCCGCCGCTTCATCGACTGGGTGTCGGCCTATACGCTGAGCCCCCCTGGCGCCGTGCTGCGCATGGCGATGGGCTCCACCGCCGCGCTCGAGCCGCCGACGCAGCAGGCCGGCTGGACGCTGGCCGGCCCCGGTTCCAACCGCCAGCCGCGGATGACGCCGGAGCGGCAGCGCGTGCTGTCCGAGATGCAGCCCGGCCGGGTCTATGCCGGGGCGCCGCTCGCCGAGGCGGCCGGCGTCTCGCTCGGCGTGCTGCGCGGCATGGCGGATAACGGGCTGATCCGGCCGGCGCTGCTGCCCCATGCCAGCCGCTTCAGCCGGCCCAACCCGGACCATCCCGGCCCGAAGCTCGGCGGCGCCCAGGCCGAGGCGGCGGCGCGCCTCGTCGCCAAGGTCGCCGCGCGGAGCTTCGGCGTAACGCTGCTGACCGGCGTCACCGGCTCCGGCAAGACCGAGGTCTATCTAGATGCGGTGGCGGAAGCCCTGCGCCAGGGCCGCCAGGCGCTGGTCCTGCTGCCGGAGATCGCGCTCTCCGCCCAGTGGCTGGAGCGGTTCAAGTCCCGCTTCGGCGTCGCACCCGCCCTCTGGCATTCCGAGGTGACGCCGCGCACCCGCCGCGACACCTGGCGGGCCGTGGCGGAGGGGGAGGCGCCGGTCGTGGTCGGCGCCCGCTCCGCCCTCTTCCTGCCCTTCCCCGATCTCGGCCTGGTCATCGTCGACGAGGAGCACGAGACCGCCTTCAAGCAGGAGGACGGCGTCGTCTACAACGCCCGCGACATGGCCGTGGTCCGCGCCCGGCTGGCAGGCGCCTCCTGCGTGCTGGTCTCGGCGACGCCCTCGCTCGAGACCCTGACCAATGCCGAGACCGGCCGCTACGAGGCGCTGAACCTGCCGGAGCGGCATGGCGGCGCCAGCCTGCCGGCGGTGGAGACGATCGACCTCCGCCGCACCCCGCCTGAGCGCGGCCGCTTCCTCTCGCCCCCGCTGATCGAGGCCGTGACCGCGACGCTGGAGCGCGGCGAGCAGGCGATGCTCTTCCTCAACCGCCGCGGCTATGCGCCGCTGACGCTCTGCCGCCATTGCGGCCACCGCATGCGCTGCCCCAACTGCACCGCTTGGCTGGTCGAGCACCGCGCCCGCCGCCAGCTCCAGTGCCACCATTGCGGGCATCAGGAAGCGCCCCCCGCCGAATGCCCGGAATGTGGCACCGCCAACAGCCTGGTCGCCGTCGGCCCCGGCGTGGAACGGGTGCTGGAGGAGGCCGCCGCGCATTGGCCAGAGGCGCGGCGCCTGGTCATGGCGAGCGACACGCTGCCAGGCCCCGCCGCGGCCGGGATGGCGGCGCAGCAGATCCAGGACCGTGAGGTGGATCTCATCATCGGCACTCAGATCGTCGCCAAGGGCTGGCACTTCCCGCATCTTACCCTGGTCGGCGTCGTCGATGCCGATCTCGGCCTCGCCGGCGGCGATCTCCGCGCCGCGGAGCGGACGGTGCAGCTGCTTCATCAGGTCGCGGGCCGCGCCGGCCGGGCCGAGGCGCCGGGCCGCGTGCTGCTGCAGAGCTTCAGCCCGGAGCATCCGGTGATGGGGGCGCTCATCTCCGGCGACCTCGACGCCTTCATGTCGGAGGAGGCGGCGATCCGCCGGCCCGGCCATTGGCCGCCCTTCGGCCGCCTCGCCGCGCTGATCGTCAGCTCCGAGGACGAGCGGGAGGCGGACCGCACCGCCCGCGACCTCGGCCTCGCCGCGCCGGGCGGGGAGGGGGTGCAGGTGCTCGGCCCGGCGCCGGCGCCGCTCGCCCTGTTGCGCGGCCGGCACCGCCGGCGGCTGCTGCTGAAGACCCGGCGCGAGGTCGCGGTGCAGCCCATCCTGCGGGACTGGCTCGCCCGCGTCCCGGTGCCGAACAGCGTCCGCGTCCAGGTCGATGTCGACCCGGTGAGCTTCCTCTGAATTCCGCTCGCGCGGCATGGCCGGGACATGGTATCGGAATTACCTTCAAGTAATCCGTCCCAGGGAGGACTGCGCCATGCCCATCCTCGATGCCACCGAGATCGCCGCCTGGGCCCTGATCGCCGGCGCCGTGGCCTATGCCGTCCTCGCCTCCCGCGGGGTGACGACGGCGGCCGTCGCCGCGGCGCTCGCGGCCATCGCGGCGAAGACCATGCTCATCGGCTACGCCTGACGGCAGCCGCATCCCGGCAGGCCGGGCGCCCGCGCAGCCGATGCGCCGGGCGAAGGGTGGCGTACGGCTTCGCACCAGGCGCCGGGCTGCCGTAAAATGCTGTGCGATGGAGTGAATTCGGCCCGCCAGCGCGGATTGCGGGGCTGTAAACCCCATGGTAAAGCCCGCCCGCCGCAAGGGGAGCCCTCCTGCGGACCCGCGCTTGCGCATCACCAGGAACAGGACCGGGATCGCCCGTGGCCTCTGCTGAGACCATCGCCTCCGACGCGCCCAAGGCGCCCACCCCGACCGGCCTCGCCGCGCGCTACGCGTTGGCGCTGCTCGGTCTCGCCGATGACCGGCGTGCGACCGACCCCGGCACGCTCGACCGCATCGCCACGGATCTGGAAGCCCTCGCTTCGCTCTGGAGCCAGGATGCGGATTTCCGCGGCTTCATCGCCGATCCGCGGCTCGATTCCGTCGCCCAGCGCAAGGGCGCCTTCGCCGTGCTCGACCGCGCGGGGACGGGGCCCGAGGTGCGGAACATGGTCGGCGTGCTGATCGGCAACCGCCGCCTCGCCCTGCTGCCGCAGGTCGCCGCCTCCTTCGGTGCCCAGCTTTCCGCGCGCCGCGGCCAGCAGGTGGCCGAGGTCACCAGCGCCCATGCGCTGACCGACACGCAGCGGGCGCAGATCGCCGCTCGCCTGACCGAAGCCGGCTATTCCGGCATCAAGCTTACGGAGCAGGTGGATCCCTCGATCCTCGGCGGGCTGATCGTGCGGATCGGCTCCCGGCTCTACGACAACAGCATCAAATCCAAGCTGCAGCGCCTGCAGTACGCCATGAAGGGGGCCGCCTGACCATGGAAATCCGTCCCGCCGAGATCTCCGAGATCCTCAAGCAGCAGATCGCCGGCTTCGACGCCGAGGCGAATGTGGCCGAGGTCGGCACCGTGCTCACCGTGGGCGACGGCATCGCCCGCGTCTACGGCCTGCAGAACGTGATGGCGGGCGAGCTCGTGCTCTTCCCCTCCGCCGGCATCCGCGGCATGGCGCTGAACCTCGAGACCGACAATGTCGGCATCGTGGTCTTCGGCTCCGACGCCGAGATCAAGGAAGGCGACACCGTCGAGCGCACCGGCGACATCGTCGACGTGCCCGTCGGCCGCGGCCTGCTCGGCCGCGTGGTCGATGGCCTCGGCAACCCGATCGACGGCAAGGGCCCGCTCACCGACGTGACGCGCACCCGCGTCGAGGTGAAGGCGCCCGGCATCATCCCGCGCAAGTCCGTGCACGAGCCGATGCAGACCGGCATCAAGGCGATCGACGCCCTGATCCCGATCGGCCGCGGCCAGCGCGAGCTGATCATCGGCGACCGCCAGACCGGCAAGACCGCCGTGATCATCGACACCATCATCAACCAGAAGTCGATCAACGCCGGCACGGACGAGAGCAAGAAGCTCTACACGATCTATGTCGCCGTCGGGCAGAAGCGCTCGACCGTCGCCCAGTTGGTGCGGACCCTCGAGGAAAACGGCGCGCTCGAGTACTCGATCGTCGTCGCGGCCACTGCCTCCGAGCCGGCGCCGCTGCAGTTCCTGGCCCCCTACACGGGCTGCGCGATGGGCGAGTATTTCCGCGACAACGGCATGCATGCGGTCATCTTTTACGACGACCTCTCCAAGCAGGCCGTCGCCTACCGCCAGATGTCGCTGCTGCTGCGCCGTCCGCCGGGCCGCGAGGCCTATCCGGGCGACGTCTTCTACCTGCACTCGCGCCTGCTCGAGCGCGCGGCGAAGATGAACGACGACTTCGGCAACGGCTCGCTGACCGCGCTCCCGGTCATCGAGACCCAGGCCGGTGACGTCTCGGCCTATATCCCGACCAACGTGATCTCGATCACCGACGGGCAGATCTTCCTCGAGACGGAGCTCTTCTTCAAAGGCATCCGGCCCGCGGTGAACGTCGGCCTTTCGGTCTCCCGTGTTGGCTCCGCCGCCCAGATCAAGGCGATGAAGCAGGTCGCCGGCCGCATCAAGCTGGAGCTGGCGCAGTACCGCGAGATGGCGGCCTTCGCCCAGTTCTCCTCGGACCTCGACGCTTCCACCCAGGCGTTGCTGGCCCGTGGCGCACGGCTGACGGAGCTGCTGAAGCAGCCGCAGTACAAGCCGGTCCCGGTCGAGGAGCAGGTCGTCTCGCTCTTTGCCGGCACCCGCGGCTATCTCGACAAGCTGCCGGTCTCGGCCGTGGGCGAGTTCGAGCGGCGGCTGCTCTCCGAACTGAAGTCGCGCGAGCCCGCGACCCTCGAGGCGATCCGCACGGACCGCGAGATCAAGAAGCCGACCGAGGAGAAGCTCGTCGCCTTCCTCGACGGCTTCGCCAAGTCCTTCTCGGCCTGAGCGGGGGAGACGCGGGCCCTATGCCTAGCCTCAAGGACCTGCGCGGTCGCATCAACAGCGTGAAGTCCACGCGGAAGATCACGCAGGCGATGAAGATGGTGGCCGCGGCGAAGCTGCGCCGGGCCCAGGCCCAGGCGGAGGCCGCGCGCCCCTACGCGCAGCGGATGGAGGCGATCCTCGCCTCCCTCGGCGCCGCCGTCGCCAGCTCGCCGGATGCGCCGCGCATGCTGGTCGGCACCGGCGCGGACCGGGTCCATCTGCTGGTGGTCGTCACCGCGGATCGCGGCCTGGCCGGACCCTTCAACACCCAGGTCGGCCGGCTCGCCCGCGCCCGCATCCGGGCGCTGGAGGCCGAGGGCAAGCAGGTCAAGCTGCTGACCGTGGGCCGCAAGGGCGCGACCTACCTGCGGCGCGAATTCGCCAGCCGCTTCGTTGGCGAGGTGAATTTCGCCGGCAAGAAGCGCGTCGACTTCACCGATGCCGAGGCGATCGCGCTGCAGGTGGCGGGGCTGCTCGAGGAGGGCGGCTTCGACGTCTGCAGCCTGATCTACAACCGCTTCCGCAACGTCATCAGCCAGATCCCGACCGAGCAGCGGCTGATCCCGACACCGCTGCCGGAGGGCGCTACCGCGGCCGAGGGGCCACAAGCGCTCTATGAATACGAGCCGGCCGAGGACCAGATCCTCGCCACTCTCTTGCCGCGCAACCTCGCCATTCAGATCTACCGCGCGATCCTCGAGAGTACCGCGGGCGAGCATGGCGCGCGGATGACGGCGATGGACAACGCCACGCGCAATGCCGGCGAGATGATCAACAGGCTTACGCTCAATTACAACCGCACGCGCCAGGCCAATATCACCAGGGAGTTGATCGAGATCATCTCCGGGGCCGAGGCAGTCTGACGAGGGGCATGACACCATGAAGAACAATGTCGGGCGCATCGCGCAGATCCTGGGCGCCGTGGTGGACGTGCAGTTCCCGGGCGAACTGCCGGCCATGCTCAACGCCCTCACCACGAAGAACGGCGACAACACGCTGGTCCTCGAGGTCTCGCAGCACCTGGGCGAGCGCACCGTGCGCTGCATCGCCATGGACGGCACCGACGGCCTGGTCCGCGGCCAGGAAGTGGTCGACACCGGCACCGGCATTGCCGTGCCGGTGGGCGAGGGGACCCTCGGACGCATCCTGAACGTCATCGGCGAGCCGATCGACGAGCGCGGCCCCGTGCCGCACGAGAAGACCTACACCATCCACCGCGCCGCCCCCTCCTTCGAGGACCAGGCGACGGCGGCCGAGATCCTGGTGACGGGCATCAAGGTCATCGACCTGCTGGCGCCCTACCTGAAGGGCGGCAAGATCGGCCTGTTCGGCGGCGCCGGCGTCGGCAAGACCGTCACCATCCAGGAGCTGATCAACAACATCGCCAAGGCGCATGGCGGCGTCTCGGTCTTCGCCGGCGTGGGCGAGCGGACCCGCGAGGGCAACGACCTCTATCACGAGATGGTCGATGCCGGCGTCATCAAGCTCGGCGAGGGCACGACCGAGGGCTCCAAGGTGGCCCTCGTCTATGGCCAGATGAACGAGCCGCCGGGCGCCCGTGCCCGCGTCGCGCTCTCGGGCCTGTCCATCGCGGAGTACTTCCGCGACGAGCAGGGCCAGGACGTGCTGTTCTTCGTCGACAACATCTTCCGCTTCACCCAGGCGGGCGCCGAGGTCTCGGCGCTGCTCGGCCGCATTCCTTCGGCGGTAGGCTACCAGCCGACGCTGGCCACCGACATGGGCGCGCTACAGGAGCGGATCACCTCGACCAAGAAGGGCTCGATCACCTCGGTGCAGGCCATCTACGTGCCCGCCGACGACCTGACCGACCCGGCGCCTGCCACCTCCTTCGCCCACCTCGACGCGACGACGGTGCTCAACCGCTCGATCGCCGAGCTCGGCATCTTCCCGGCGGTGGACCCGCTCGACTCGACCAGCCGCGCGCTCGACCCGCGGATCGTGGGTGACGAGCACTACCGCGTCGCCCGCGAGGTGCAGCGCATCCTGCAGACCTACAAGTCGCTGCAGGACATCATCGCTATCCTCGGGATGGACGAGCTGTCGGAGGAGGACAAGCTGGTCGTGGCGCGGGCGCGGAAGATCCAGCGCTTCCTCAGCCAGCCCTTCCATGTGGCCGAGGTCTTCACCGGCTCGCCGGGCGTCTTCGTGAAGCTGGAGGACACCGTCCGCAGCTTCGGCGCCATCTGCGCCGGCGAGTACGACCACCTGCCGGAGGCCGCCTTCTACATGGTCGGCACCATCGAGGACGCGGTGAAGAAGGGCGAGACGCTGAAGGTGGCCGCCTAATCATGGCCACCTTCCTCCTCGAGCTTGTCTCGCCGGAGAAGCTGCTGCTCTCCCGCCCGGTAGAGATGGTCACCCTCCCCGCCGAAGAAGGAGAGATGGGCGTCCTCCCCGGCCATGCGCCGATGATCGTCGCCCTCCGGGGCGGCGTGATCCGGGTGCGGGAGAATGGCGCCGAGACCGAGGCGCTGTTCATCGCCGGCGGCTTCGCAGAGGTCTCGCCGGAGCGGGTGACCCTCCTGGCCGACGAGGCGACGCCGCTGGCCAGCCTCTCCCGCGCCAGCGCCGAGCGCCGCCTCGCCGAGGCGGAGGCCGCGCTACAGGAGGCCATCGCCGAGCCGGAAGCGAAGCGGGATGCCGCCTATGCCCGGGTCCAGGCCTTCCGCACGGCCGTTTCCGTCGCCCAGGCGGCCTGAGCATCGCATCCCGGCCACGGTGGGGCGAATTCCGCACGCCACACCGTGACTTTCCGGCAACGCCGCTTGAATCGGCTGCCGGCCTGTCGAACATTGCATCCAGGCATGGCGACCAGGGCTTTGCCTGGATCGCATGGGTTGCAGGATAACGGCCCCCTACGGGCCGCGGGGACAGGATGAAGCACTGGCGCGTCGAGCAGGTTTCCTGGGACCGTTTCGAACCCTCGAAGGTGGACCCGGAGATCGTGCCGCTGGTCAAGGCGGCGGCGATGGTGGAGCGCAATGGCGGCGACTACGCCATCTATCTCAACCGGGTCTTCAAGGACGACCCGGACTTCTCCCGCGCCGCCGACCATTGGGCGGAGGAGGAGATCCAGCACGGTGACGCCCTCGGGAAATGGGCCAGCCTCGCCGATCCGGGCTGGAACTACCCGGCGGCCTTCGAGCGCTACCGCAACGGCTACAGCATCGACATCAATGCCGATGCCTCCATCCGCGGCTCCCGCACCGGGGAGCTGATCGCCCGCTGCATCGTCGAGACCGGCACCAGCAGCTACTACACCGCCCTCGCCGAGGCGACGGAGGAGCCGGTGCTGCGCGAGGTCTGCAAGCTGATCGCGGCCGACGAGTACCGGCACTTCAAACTCTTCTACGACCACATGAAGCGCTACCTGGCACGCGAGGACCTGTCCTTCGCCAGGCGCCTGCGGGTCGCCTTCGGCCGGGTCGGCGAGTCGGAGGACGACGAGCTCGCCTACGCCTTCCACTGCGCCAACGAGGATCCGGGCCTCGCCTACAGCCATGACCGCTGCATCGCCGGCTATATGGGCCGGGCGATGGGCGTCTACCGGCCCCGCCACCTCGAGCGCGGCATGGGCATGATCTTCAAGGCGGTTGGGCTGGAGCCGCGCGGCCGGATGTCCCAACTCGCCGCCCGCGCCGCCTGGCGGCTGCTGTGCTGGCGGCGGGACCGCTACCGCGAGGCGCTGCGCCGCATGGCGTCGCCCGAGCCGCTCGCGCAGGCCGCTTGAGCCTCCGCCTGCCCCGGCGGCACCTGTTCGGGGCGGCCCTCGCCGGGCTGCTCGCGCGCCAGTCCGCGGCCCAGGGCGGGGAGGGGCTGGCGTCGATCGCCCGGACCAACGGCATCACCTTCGGCACCGCCATCGACTCGACCAAGCTCGGCGATGCCGCCTATGCCGCCCAGATCGTGGCGGAGGCGCAGCTCCTAGTCCCGGAATGGGAGGCGAAATGGGCGGCACTGCAGCCGAAGCCCGGCAGCTTCGATTTCGGTCCGCTCGGCGTCATCGCCAGCTTCGCCCAGGCGAACGGCAAGCAGCTCCGCGGCCATGCGCTGGTCTGGCACGCGGCCATGCCGCCCTGGCTGGCCGAGGCCCTCGCCGAGGGGCCGGCCCGCGCCCGCAGCCTACTCGCCGCCCATATGGACGGCGTGCTGCCGGCGACGCGCCCCGCCATCCGCGACTGGGACGTGGTGAACGAGGCCATCGCCAATGCCGAAGGCAACCCCTTCAGCGCCCGCACCCCCTCCCGGGGCGACCTGCGCGACACGCCCTGGCTGCGCGCCCTCGGCCCCGGCTATGTCGAGGAGGCTTTCCGCCTGGCGCGGGAGCGGGACCGCACCCTTCGCCTCACCTATAATGACTATGGCCTTGAGGGCGACAGCCCCTGGGCGGAGGAGAAGCGCCAGCGCGTGCTCCGCCTGCTGCGGCGCCTGGTCGCGGCGCAGTGTCCGGTGGATGCGCTCGGCCTCCAGGCGCATCTGCTGATGGACGAGCCCTTCCGGCCGGAGCCCTTCGCCGGCTTCCTCCGGTCGGTGCGGGAGCTTGGCCTCGCCGTGCTCGTCACCGAGCTCGATGTGCGAGAGGCGCAGCAGCTCCCTGTCGACCTCCCCGCCCGTGACGCGGCGGTGGCGGAGCGAGTGCGTCAGGTCATCGGCACCGCGCTCGACTTGGGGTGCCGCAGCGTCCTGACCTGGGGCCTCTCCGACAGGGACAGCTGGCTGGCGCGGGATCCGGATGTGGTGCGGAAGGACGGTCAGATGCATCGCGGGCTCCCGCTGGACGAGGCTGGCGCACGCAAGCCGATGTGGCAGGCCCTCGCCACCGCCTTCGGCTCCCGCCGGGGATAGGGCACGCCTCCGTCGGGCCGGGCCGTCCGGCGGGACATGGCCCGGATGGCCATGGGCCAGGGCGAGCGGGCACCGCTTTGATGCCCGACAAGGAGCCCCGTGGGCCGCGGCCCGATGATGCCGGCCATGGCGAGCGAGACCTCCCCGCCGCCGAGCCTATGCGCCGCGATCGGCGCCGGCAGGCCTGACGCACGCGTCGCCGCCGCGATCCTGAGGCGAGCGGCCGCGGCGAGGATCCAGCCGGCGCCGGAGAGCATGAGCGCCCGCGCCAGGCCGAGGCCAACGAATCGGACGCGGCGAAGCGGGAAGGCAGCGAAGCTTGGCGATGCTGCTTGATCGGGCATGAGGCAGGACGCTATGCCCCGGGGCGGTTGCCGCCCGGCCCGCCGGCTTCGCACCGTGTGGCCGGATCCGTCTCTATGAAGGCTTTTCATGCCCGCTCCGCAGAAACCCGTCCTCCTCACCGGCGCCAGCGGCAATCTCGGCCGCGTCCTCGCCCCGGCGCTGGCCGCGCAGGGCTGGACCCTGCGCCTGACCGACATCACCCCTTTCCCGGATGCTCTGCCCGAAGGCGCGCGCTTCACTCGCCTCGACCTCAACGAAGGGCTCGGCGTCGCGCGCCTGGCGGAAGGGTGCGGCGCCATCCTGCATTTCGGCGGCGTCAGCGTGGAGCAGCCCTTCGAGACGGTGCTCGGCCCCAACCTGCGCGGCCTCTACCACATCTATGAGGCGGCGCGACGCGAGGGGGCGCGGGTGCTCTTCGCATCCTCCAACCACTCCATCGGCTTCCACGAGCGCCCGCAGGGCAACGAGGCGAAGATCGATGTCGACTGCGCCTTCCGCCCGGACGGCTATTACGGCCTGTCCAAGGCCTATGGCGAGCTGATGGGCCGGCTCTACTGGGACAAGCACGGCGTCGAGAACGTCAACTGCCGCATCGGCTCCTGCTTCCCGATGCCGACCAATGCGCGGATGCTCTCCACCTGGCTTTCCTTCGCCGACCTGACCCGGCTGGTGACGGCGGCCGTCGAGGCGCCGCGCACCGGGCATTGCGTGATCTGGGCCTGCTCCAACAACCCGGCCAGCTTCTGGGGGCGGGACCACCGCGAGCGCATCGGCTGGCAGCCGCAGGACACGGCGGAGGATTACCGTGCCGAGGTCGGCGACATCCTGTCCGGCGACCCGGTCGAGGAGCGCTACCAGGGCGGCAGCTATACCAGCATCGAGTATTCCCGGCAGGCGCCCTCGCCGCGCGACCCCTTCGCGCTGGACTGAGCCGTGCTCGAACTCGCATCCGGCGATTGGCGCGCGCAGCTCCTGCCCGAGCAGGGCGCGGCCGTCGCGCAGCTCGCCTGGCAGGGGCGGGACGTGCTGGTCCCGCTGCCGCTCGGCGCCGATCCCACCGCCAGCTTCGGCGGCGCCTTCGTCATGCTGCCCTGGACCAACCGGCTGGATGCCGGGCAGCTCCCCGTCGCCGGCACGGTGCATCACCTGCCGGTCAACCGGCCCGAGGACAACACGGCGATCCACGGCCTGGCGCGCGACCGCGCTTGGCAGGTGGAGGAGCAGGCGGCGGACCGCTGCACGCTGACGCAGGCGCTCGACGGCGCGGCGGAGGGCCTGCCCTACCGCTACCGGGCGCAGCTCTCCCTCGCGCTGGAGTCCGCGGGCGCACGCCTCTCCCTCGCGGTGACGAATGCGGCGGAGCGGCCCTTTCCCTTCGGCCTCGGCTGGCATCCCTTCTTCCTCCGCCCGGCCGGGACGGGGCTGCGCTTCCGCGCCGGCGCGCTCTTCGCCCGGGATGCGCGCGCGCTTCCCGTCGCGGTGCAGGCGAGCGACGGGCTGGTCGGCGACGAGCAGGCCTATGAAGGACTCGACACGCATTTCGCCGGCTGGGACGGCATGGCGGAAGTGCTGCGTCCCGATCTGCGCCTGCATCTCGCAGCGGAGGGCGCCTGGTCGCGCAACCTGCATGTCTTCGCGCCCGCCGGCAGCGGCATCCTCTGCCTCGAGCCGGTAAGCCATGTGCCGGATGCGCCGAACCGCCCCGACTTCGCCGGCTACGGCCCGCTGACGATGCTGTCTCCCGGCGAGTTGCTGACCGCCACGCTGCTGCTGCGCGCCGAAATCTGAACCACCCGTGTTGACTCTCGCGTGCGCAATGCGGCGCGCGCGGGAACGCTTGCCTTGGCGTGACGTTGCCGGATGCAACCATGTCGAAGGAAGCGCAACATGGCAGGCACCGCGCGCAAGTCCGATCCCGAACTCTGGGAGCAGGTGAAGGAAGAGGTGACCGAAGGCGACAAGGGCGGCAAGCCCGGCCAGTGGTCGGCCCGCAAGGCGCAGATGGCGAGCGCCGAATACCAGAAACGCGGCGGCGGCTACGAAGGCCCGAAGCAGCCCGACAACCACCTCGCCCAATGGACCAAGGAGGAATGGAGCACGCAGTCCGGCGGCGAGTCGCTCGAAACCGGCGAGCGCTATCTCTCGAAGGCGGCGCGCGAGCACCTCTCCGCCGAGGAGTATGAGCGCACCACCGCCGCCAAGCGGCGCGACATGGAGGCGGGGCGGCAATTCTCCGCCCAGCCCGAGGATGTCGCCGAGAAGAGCGCGGCGGCCCGTCACCACCTGCAGCAAGGGAGCAGCCGCCGCATGCAAGGCCAGGACTCCGGAGACGACACCGGGGCTGAGTTCCGCCGCCTCGTCAATCTGTCCGCCGCCGAACTCCGGCGCTGGCTGGACGGCGAGGAAAGCCGCGCCGCCGGCTTCACCCGCGACGGGGAGACGGAGGCGGTCGGCCACCAATCCGGTCGCCGCATCCTCGCCATGCTCGAGGGCGAGGCGTCCGAGGACGACGACTTCCAGCGCGAGGTCATCGGCTTCATCCGCCGCCATCTGGCCCAACGGCCGGAGGGCGATGTTACCGATACGCGCTGGCGCCATTCACTCATGAACTGGGGACACGACCCGATGAAGGACGATACCGACTCCAACCCGATGACCGAAGAGACGCAGCAGGACGCCGCCCCCGAGGCTGCGTCCGAGCCTGCGCCGCGCAAGACCCGCGCCCGCCGCAGCACCGCCGCCTCGGCGGATGGCGAGGCGCCGGCCCGCAAGCCGCGCCGCGCCGCTGCCGCGACGGCGTCGCGCGGCGCCGCCGGCCGCATCGGTGCGGCGGCGAAGGGCGGGCGCGCCAGCGCCTCGACCTCCCGCACCCGCACCGCGGCCGGCCGTGCGGCGCAGAGCGAGGGCGGCCGCAAGGGCGGCAGCGCCCGCACCCCGCGCAAGGCGGCGGCGGCGCGCAGCAACGGTGCCAAGGGCGGCGCGACCCGCAGCGCGACGGCGAAGGGCACCGCCACCCGGCGCAGCAGCAGCGCTGCCACCACCAAGCGGGCCACCGCCTCGACGACGAAGCGCACCGCCGCCAAGACGGCGACGCGCGGCGCCGCCGGGCGCACCGCGGCTGCGGCCAAGGGCGGCCGCAACAGCACCGGCACCGCGAAGCGCGCCTCGGCCACCACCGCCAAGCGCTCGACCGGCACCGCCAAGACGGCGACGCGCGGCGCCGCCGGGCGCACCGCGGCTGCGGCCAAGGG